>JBKOWU010000254.1:0-5664 GCA_046724555.1 Thermoproteota archaeon
GTGTCTCCAACTTTTACTGCCTGGGAATAACCATATTCTTTCTCCCAGGGCATGCCAAGGCTCATTGTCTCCTTATTGATGCTCAAAATAACATCACTCCTCTTGTGTGCTGATTGCAAAAACTTCTTTAAATGTTTACAATAGGCAAATATGTTATTAGATAAACGTGGACAAAAAAGGACTAGCATAGTGTTTGGCCAATTGGAAAGATAGATTACTTGTATGTCTATATATATCCTAAGAGCTTCCACACACATAGCCGGTTTTTTGGCTGACATGTTTATCATCAAACTTGATTGGCTTTGCACACATTCTACATGCTAAACTACTACTATTACACACGACGCATATAGAGTAGCTAATACAATATATAGATGGTATTAATTGCTACAATCACCATACCTTACCATGAATAATAATAATAATAATAACAAGGCTACACAAATAGCAACACTTGCCAACGGATGTTTTTGGTGTACTGAAGCAGTCTTCAAAAGACTCAAAGGTGTCAAATCTGTTCTACCAGGATATTCAGGAGGAGTGGTGGAAAATCCTTCTTATGATGAAGTATGTACAGGAAAAACAGGACATGCAGAATCAATCCAAATAGAATTTGATCCAACAGTGATATCCTATGAAAAAATCTTGATATTTTCTGGCATACCCATGATCCAACTACCCTGAACAGACAAGGCAATGATGTCGGCACACAGTATAGATCTGCAATCTTTTATCATGATCAAAAACAAGAAGAGATTGCTGAGAAGTCAAAAAGAGATCTTGAAAAAACAGGTATTTACAAAAATCCTATTGTGACCGAAATTACTCCTTTTAAGAATTTTTATGTTACCGAGGATTACCACAAAGATTACTATGAGAAGCATCAGGATGCTCCATATTGCAGTTTTATCATTAATCCTAAAGTACACAAACTAACTCAGAAGTATGGAAATGACCTAGAAGACAGATACAAGTAATCCACACTTATTACCGAAATTTAGTTCCTTGAATCGAACTAAGCATTCATGTCTTTCCATTTCATTTCTATGCTCAAATAACAATAAGGTCACGATAGAGTAGATATTCAGTTCACGATTTCATGCTGATTAGGTCTTTATACCTAAAACACTGGACGATATGATCATTTACCATTCCCACTGCCTGCATTAGAGAATAGCAAATGGTGGATCCTACGAATACAAAACCTTTTTTCTTCAGAGCCTTGCTTAATACATCAGATATTTCTGTTCTCGAAGGAACCTCTATGAAACTTTTCCAATGATTATGTCTGGGTTTTCCGTCAACGAAACTCCAAAGATAAGAGTCGAAGCTCCCGTATTCCTGCTGTAATTTTATGAAAGCTTTGGCGTTGCTTATAGCAGACTGTATTTTCAATCTATTCCTTATGATAGACGGATCTGCTATTAGTTGTTCAATCCTTCTTTGATCGTAATTGGCAACTCTGTCTGCATCAAAGTCATCAAATGCTCTTCTATATCCTTCTCTTTTCTTGAGTATTATCGACCAACTTAGACCTGCCTGAGATGTTTCAAGCAACAAGAGCTCAAATAGTTTCTTATCGCTATGCACTGGAACACCCCATTCATTGTCATGATACTCAACATCAGCTTGACTACCGTTCGTGGCCCATTCGCAACGGACTTTTGTATGCATATGATTCTTTTTTGATTCTGTGGGTAGAGGCGGGTATATTTAACGTTTAATATTTTATAATTATAAACCATCATCAGCCACCTGCAGGAGTAAGTTAGTTGTCATCATATGCACAGCATTCTTATTTGTAAGTAACATTTGCAAAGAGTAAACCCAAATTCTATCGAGCGAAGTTAATTGTATCACTCCTCAGATTCGTGTTCTTCTATAGTTGTAGTTGTTGTTTTGCTTTCTAATCCATGCGTTAATTCAGATTCACTTAACAAGATTGCAAATATTTCACCATTGCATTCTGTTGTGGATTTTAATGTTATCCATTGGTTAAAAGGGTCTCTATTTCATTTAGCATTTTCTTAAGACTCGCCCCTTCATGTACAGCAGGATAGCACTTTTAACTATCATCAATAGGCTCTCATGCCAGTTTGTCATGCTTTATCCATATACACTACTTGCTCCTTTATCAATGAGAAGTCATGTTCATTGGTTTATTTGGTTTCAGACTCATTGCTATCAGAAGCATTGCAGTTAGAACAAAATACTGCTAGCTAACAGTAGCTGGTCTTTCAGGTGTTTTAGATGAAAAAGAGGGATAGAAGTTCTAATTAGTTTTATTTTTGCATACTCTTTAAAACTGCTATGGCTTTAGTGTCCTAACTCTGTCGATTATCTTTGAATGATCAGCTTCTGGTTCTGTAGTTATGTAAAGAAGGTGTTCACCACCTAATGGCATAGTAATACGTTTAATCTTTTCATATTCTGCTAATACGTATTTTCCTTTTCCCATCTTTGGTGCAAGTGTGCTACGAGTTTTCCATGAATTCACAGCTAGTTCAAGTGATTTCTTACTTTCTTCCGGTGAAAGCAAATTTTGTACGCCTTTTCTATGATCAGAATGCATTATTTTACCATTTGAATCGCAAATAGTTACCAGTCTTATCTTAGGATCGCTATTCATGATATCTTCGTAAATACGCTTATAGTCCATTACTCTCTAATACACTAAGCTAATTTAATAAGATTATTGACATGGATTTTTTTGCCGTGTTTATTGACTGCATAAGTGATTAAGATTTGATTACATTCAATTTAATGAAAAAATTCCGCTTTCTATAGCTGTATTTGAGGGCTGTTCAATTTTCATGCTCAAGGTATGCTGCAAGTCGACGATTTTTTATTTCAATGATTATATGTGTAAGTCAGCTTATGCATTTCTTCATTTCATTCATCTGAATACCACTATTTTTCTCAAAATACTAACTAGATATCGTTTAAATTGTTACTAGTCTATTGCATTTTCTAACCGATAGTTAACAGGTTAAGTCAAGACCCACATGGTTAACAGAACCGCAATAAATACACATATAGTATCATGTAATTACAACTTCATCATCATCATTACATGTTTGGGAAGATGACACCTGAAGAAGTACTTAATTCGGTGGTAGAAGGCGTTAATGCTGGAGATCTAGATTTCCTAATGACATTATATGAACCTCTCGCATGTTTTGCTCCTCAACCAGGAGAGCTTGCTAAAAGTCCAGGTGGTATACAAGAAAGCCTGCGTGGTTTCATTGATATGAACGGCAAGTTGGACCTAAAGGTAAAGAGAGTACTAAAAGCAAGTGATCTTGCTCTTGTAACTACCGAATAGTCATTCAGTGGAACTGGATCTGATGGCAAACATGTTGATATAACTTCTAAATCCGCGGACGTTCTACGCCAACAGCCTGACGGAAGTTGGCGATTTGTTATCGATAATCCTTGGGGAACAGACTAATCAAGTTGTTAATTTGTTTCTTGACTAATACGGTACGAGATCTTATTTGATTCTATTAGGTATTTATTCCTTAGCAGTTTCTGTATCTGAAGATATAAAGTTACGAAAATCCATATGAGAATTCACTATAAAGGAAGCTAAATTGCTGGATAGTATTGGATTTGCTCAATTATTTTTCTTCAATGTACCAAGAATGGAGCAACTACAACAGCTAATATTGTTGTTGCTATCAATGCAATTAGGAAAAGTCGTTCACGTGTTATTTTCATATCTAAATCATAGATCAAAAATGATCAAAATGTAATTTAAAGTTAGATTAGCCGAAACTAGAATACTGTTTGTCTCCCTGTAGTTAGCTGGCCTTTTCCATTGTTATTATCGTCATTACTGTTTAAATCTAATGCTAGTCTTTTGTGTTGTTCTCGCTGCTTACTTTTAATATAATTCAAGGCACTATCAATGGTTGTAGCATTCGACAGTAGCTCTAGCTTGACAAGGCGCGTATCCTTGAATAGCTCCATAGCCTGCAGCTTTTCTGTTATCGTCTGAGTCTTGTAATATTTCGAATGCATGTTTGAGTATGGTATCCAAAGCTGAAAGACATACCTGGTATTGTTTTGGTAAGTGCTCTGTCACATATTCTTTAATTGACTCTTTGGCTTGGCTGCGCAAATACTGTATATCAGCAGTAATTGAAGCCTTTGATACTTGCAACTCTCGTGCTATCTCTGTTTGACTCAAGCCTCTTACTCTCAGCTCTACTACCTTAGACCTACGCCAGTCTAGTTGTTCAATTTTCGTGCTCAAATGTCAGATTTTTGCCTCGTAAATATATACGTGTCAGATTTTTAGCTTTATCGATCTACGTAGTCACCATTATTGCATACAGGTCGATCCGTGTTACATTATTAAGAAGTATATCCTCCGTTCATCAATTAACAATCGTTGTAGTTATAAGGCCTTAGCATATTTTTTCTTTGGAATCTTGTTCCTCGTTGCTCTTCCAGAATTTTAATCCTCATTATAACTCTACAAATTTTTTATACCTTTATTTCCTTTTTTTGTGTATACTCATGTTAAGGGTACGAGCAAATGTCATCAGCATGGTTATATTCACAGTATTGAGTGCACTTATAGTACCATTATCAGGATTTGCAAATATTGGTATTGCTCAAGGTCAGGTAAATAATAATACATCATCATCATTGTCATTAACACCAGAACAAAGAGCAGCAATATGTGATCCTAACAATGCATCATCAAAACTTGATTTTGTCAATACAACTGAATCAAGGATATGTGGAATTCCAAAGACACCTGCGAATACAACAACAGAGGAAGCAGCAAATGCTACAGCAACAATAAGAACAGACACTCCATCATCTTCAGTTACTTCTATAGCACCATCTGATACATCAACATCAACAGTAGCAAATCAATCATCATTATATAAACAAGGATATGCAAAGGGAGTAGCAGACTCCAAATCAGTACAAGTTACTACTCCTCCTACTGGCACTATGCTGAGACCAGATGCAGTTGATTGTGATAGCGAAATTGATCCTCAAGTGAGTAATCAAGATTATTGTTCTGGATATCAACATGGGTACGCAGACACATTTAATAATGCGCTATCAGGGAAATGACTCAATCATTTAAATGAGTTTATCTTTTGTGTGAACAAATGTTTAAGAAGTTCTGATTTGGTTTTCTTTTATTTATTTATTTATTTATCTCTATTTCATTATTTTTTCCCTTCTTCTATTTCTTTCCATTGAAAACTACAACTATTGCATATGAAACTGTTTTTTTCTTTTCGGAACGTACTCGGATATTCTAGTACGTCATCACTTTTACAGTTGGGACAAATTGGGCGGTTCATCATCATTTTTATTATTAAACTTGTATTCCTATATTTGCACTCACATAAAACAGACTTAGTCGTCATAACGATACAAATAGCATTACTTAAACAGACAATAGACAAATCTGTTACAAGAATAGTTAGAAGTGAATCAGAATCACCAAGCATGTTGCAAAATGCAGACTTTTCTTCTAAAACGATCAAGGAATAATAGCCCAAGGCGAAACCAAGACTATGGAAAAGTTATCATATTGCCAAAATCTGAATTATGACTTTAATATGAAATAGTGACCTTTATACAAACAATCACATATTCTTATTACTGCTTGATACGCGGAGTATAACAGGC
>JBKOWU010000085.1:0-4311 GCA_046724555.1 Thermoproteota archaeon
TACTTTTTCTCTTGCTCTAACCATATCATATTGAAGCTGTGCAAGTTTGATTTGAATTCTGGACTCTGCGGTACTTGCTCTACGTTCAAAGATCTCTAAAATCAGCCTCTCTCTATCAATAATTTCAACTTGGCAAAGAGTAGCTAAATTATACTGTTGTGTAGGCTTCATTACCTCATCGAAAATTATTACCTCTGGTTTTAATTGTCTGACTAGTTCTTTTACTTGTTCTGCCTTGCCCGCTCCAATACCATATTTAGATCTTGTTATGTGTCGTTGACTCACTATTTTTTCAATATTGTATCCTGCAGTACATGCCAGAGAAATTGCTTCCTTTATGGCATCTTCCTGTGGATATGTAATCAAGATGGCCTTTCTGTGATTTGAGATCATGTTATTCCTCTTCAATACTTACGTACAATTTAACTCCCAGAAATCTCTCCAACTTTTTCGCAAGCATTTCATCAGGTTTTAGTGAACCTATTTCAAATTTTCTTAATAACGTTGCCTTTTCACTCATCTGCAATCCTAATTGTTCATGCGTCAGACCTTTTTTCATCCTAGCTTCTCTAATCAATTTCGCAAACTCTGGACTAAGTATTGTATCGTCTGTCATCTTAATCCTAGAGCCGGCGCTTCTTGAAGCGGGTTTATTTATAATTTTACTTCTAGGGGCCGCAGATGGCACATAGGGTTTTCCACGCCTTGAACATAGATTACAAACATTAAATACTGTGCCATCGATCAAAACCGCTCTTTTCATATCCATTATCTTACGACCACACAGCTCACAAAATGATGACATATACAGTATTTTGATTAATGTAAATTTAGTCTTTTCTGACTTTGGTGAGCAACCACAACTGACTAATTCAGTGTAATATTTGAATTCAAGTAAAGTCTTTATTTTATTTATACTATAGATGGTATGTGATCATGATGTTAGCGGCGAGTCACTCAGAAACACAATCCCTCCAAGATTGGTAATTTTTCACTCATTGTTCATATTGAAATTATCAAACAAAGAACAAACGCCACATAGCTAGATTATTGTTAAACCATATGTGCTAGCATACGTATATAATATTCTTTCACTTATTGGTCCAGGTTAGTATTGATATATAGTACATTTAATATTCACATCTCTATATGTATTTATTTTAGTAATATTGGTAAGAATTTGCTGAATCTGTGTATATTTCGGTTATGATCGATAATGAAGCCTTTACCACTGAATTCAAATGAGAAAGTATCTCATCATATCGATGCTATTTTTGGATCTAGCATCTCAGACGTCTTAACAGAAAACTTTGAGTTTGAATATTCTAGAAGAACTGGAAGGATTAAAAATATCCATATTGGAAAACATTTGTTTGCAACCCTGCGGA
This sequence comes from Thermoproteota archaeon, assembly GCA_046724555.1. Taxonomy (GTDB): domain Archaea; phylum Thermoproteota; class Nitrososphaeria; order Nitrososphaerales; family Nitrososphaeraceae; genus JAFAQB01. Next base: position 1,389 of record JBKOWU010000085.1, read on the forward strand.
CAGACGGTGGACTTGCTTTAACAATATTCGGAGCAACAGAATTGTTGAAGAAGAAGCAATTCAAAGAGAATTGTGTCATGCCACGCAAGGAGGCAATACCCTTTGTCAGCGAAGGTAGGTCCCTATTCTGTAAACATGTAGAATGGTGTGGTTCAAATGTTAAAGTAGGTTCCGATGTAGCAGTAATAGACGAAAATGACGTTGTTATAGCAACAGGCAGATCGCTGTTCGGATCCATTATGATGAAATGTTATCAAAAAGGAGTTGCCGTTAAGATCAGAGAAGGAATAAAAAGCCGATCAAATTAAATAAGCGCTATATGATGCGTGGCGGAAATCGCGAAATGAGGCGCATGTTAGATAAGATGGGCCTTGAAATGAAAGACCTTGGTAGCATTGAAGAGGTAATTATTAAAACAGATACCAAAGAACTGTATCTTATAAAGCCTCAGGTAATTGAAATGAAGGGAAAAGATAGTACTATCTTTCAAGTCGTGGCCACGAATGTCGAAGAGAAACAAAGAGATATTCCTGTATTTAAGGAAGAAGACATCATCCTTGTTATGCAACAGGCAACTGTCTCAAAAGAAAAGGCGATTCAGGCACTAATAGATTCCAAAGGCGATATGGCACAAGCGATTTTAAATCTTACAACTTAAAATAACCCATATTGCTTGAGTAAAGAACCTTCGATAACTAAAGCAATTAACCAACCAACCAACTTGTAAATTCAATAAACATTTCAATATGTGTGCTACTCGGATTCTATATTTAGCAAGCATCGCCTGTGCTAGATGTGATAAGGTTTATGAATCTACTATCATGATATCGGATTGTAAATTACTTCGTAGTTAAATGTGGGTTTAGATGATCATACAGTTTTCATCGAACTGATGTTATGTGAACCATTTCGCTTTTGAGCATTATAGTAAGATATTATGTCAATTTAATTTTTGTTCGAAATTATGTGTGTAAGATGTTATGAATTTGACAAAACAGATTGTTTAAAAAATATGAGCTTATTCAAAGCCACAAGTTTTTCATAAGGATTTAAGGATGAAATGAAATGAAATATAATCAGAAGTAGCAATGAGTTAAAACATATTATCTTGAGATTTAGGATAGCAAGAAAATCGGATAGAGATGACATTATGAGCTTCTGTAATGACACTTTTAGCTGGGGGGATTATATTGCCAAGGTATGGGATTTATGGTATACGGATCGAAATGGTATACTATTTGTTGCAGAGCTCGGAGAGGAAAAGAAGAGGAAGGAGAATAAGATATACAAAAGTGAAAGTAACCCCACAATTGCAGTTTCACACGTAGCATTATGCACAAATAAAAGATTAATTTGGCTTGAGGGTATTAGAGTTCATCCAGCTTATAGACGCAGTAAGGTTGCTACTCATCTAATAGGAAAAATGCTTCTATATGGAAAGAAACAAGGGGTTAAAGAGGCATCTGCTATTGTTGCAACAAATAATATAGCATCGCAACATATGGTTAAAAAAAATGGTTTTGAAGTTGCCTCAAAATGGGCATATTATGAAGTCACTTGTAAAATTGACCGTATAAGAAGGAGGATGACTGTGAAAGTTGCATCTTCAGAAGACATTAGTGAAATATGGAGCTATCTTGTAAATTCCGAAATTTATAAACTATCGGGAAAACGGTATGCAAGTACCTGGCGATGGTACTATCTTGATTATGCATCATTAGAACGCTTTATCGAAGAGAAAAGACTCATTATAATATATAACACATTAATCACTGGTGTTGCCATAATTAATAGGAATGGCTATTGGAACAGAGACAATGTTTTGCAAATATGCTATTTAGATTCACAATCTGAAATCGCGCTCCAAAACCTAATTTATTTTATTATAATCTCGTATATGACGCCGAATAAAAAATCCTTATACACTAATAAACAATTTAACCGATTAGAAATTCTGGCATATCATACTGAAAGGTTGTCATGGGTCATGAAAAAATTCAATGTTGAAGAATCGGAGCAGTTTATCTTATACACGAGGAACATTTAGCAATTTTTATCAATAGTTGTTATGATATTACACGTATGTCTTCCATGAGTATATTCTATTATTAATACCTTGTATGATTTTGTTTATTACTTTTGATAAATTGCTGTATAAACTACCAAACATTATTCTATTTTTAATATTTCCCATATACTTAGTCAGCTGTATGTACTCTAATAGCAAAAATCACAGCCGAGTAGCGGTCTGATAGATGGAATATAATTCAAAATCAGAAAATCTAATCCGAGATTAATATTGGACTAAAATTGGGAGGTAGAATTTTATAAGAGGTCCAAATTCGGAGCATATATAGGCTATGAGCAGTAATAGCAAATTCAATTTCGCTCTTTCAGATGCTGAATGGCAAATTGTTCTGGATTCTCTTAGTAATACTGTATTTAATGAGGATATAACAGAGGAATATAGAAAAAAAGCAAAAGAACTATTTCTAAAATTGCAGAAAGAACTCCAGAAAACGTAAATTATATACAAATACTCTTATAATTATAATTTTTTGTAGGTTATGCATCACAAATATTTAATCTAAAGAATGAGATAATTAATTTGTGTTCTGTGTGAATATATAACCTCTGAAAATAAGTAGAGCCATTAACCATATAAGATAATGATTAGAAGCTTTCAAGCAAGATCCACGGCAAAACCTAATGATCTGTACCTGTTATAATCGTCCAATAATATCTTTGCCAGGCGCTTCGTTATATCAGTAACACTAAGCAAACCGGCAATTCTGTTATCTTCCTCTAAAACTACTATTCTTTTGATCTTATTTTTTATCATTACCCTTGAAGCAGTATCTAACGAATCGTATGACATGATTGTTATAAGAGGAGATGACATGATTTCTTCCACTTTGATTCT
>JBKOWU010000238.1:0-10929 GCA_046724555.1 Thermoproteota archaeon
ATCCTTTTGTTCAATTTAGTGTAAATATGCCAAGGTACATGCTTGTAATCAAACCAGCAAAGATTATCTCATGGGATTTTAACAAGATCCCTCCTTTAGAATGAGTTTACGCTTTCTTGGGGTAACAAAATTGGAACGCTATACAAAGATGCCACATCATATAACGATATACTCAATGCTTTTAGATTAGCTTTGAAATTCTATCCTTTTCAAGAGAGAACTGATTAATCGCATATAACGCATTTGGACTTGCTGAGTTGTATATTTTATCAGGAGCTCCTTAATAAGACACCTAATTTGTGAAAAAGCTATGTTGCCTTATCATGTTGCCATAATTACAGACGAGGATAGAGATGTGAATTTAATTCTTAGCGCTACGCTTAAATTAAAAAAATTTGACGTACATAAGACCGACAGTGCAGAGGAATGCTTGAATAAATTAAGAGTTAGAAGCAAAAGTAGATGTTATTTTTGTAAATGGCAAAATAGCGGAAGATAGAGCAGCGATGCTAATAGTCAAGATTAAGACAATCAATCCTGATATCAAGATATATGTAGTCGCAGAAGACGAAACCATTAAGACAAGGGTTTTAGATTATGGAGCAGACGAGTTTATGACAAAACCAATTGGAATTGAAACTATAGTGTATAAAATGATGATGCTTTTAACAAGAAAATATACTAAAGCAGAGAGGTAACTGACTATGGCATAAGCATTCTGTTATTTTGGATATGTTGTAAAGTTTCCATAATTGGGTTGCCATAATGCATTTATAGATAGTAGCAGTGACCGCAATAACTTTGCATACTAAGATAAAGCAGCAACGGGTATATCTTAGCAGCCAGGTTAGTTATATAACCTATTTTGTGCTAGTGTGATTACTTGATGGTTTCGACTCGGCACCCTTCTGGTAGAAATAAAGAAAGATCAGAAGAAGCTACAAGAGTCTTTTATGGAGTCAAAACTGTTGTCAATACTGTATTGCAATTTATAAATAAAACAAATAGTAAAATTGATGCATGTATTGACCAAACAAGACCATCACTAGTCATTGATATTGCTGTATTAAAGGAAGCCTTTCTTGATGCAAAGAAGAGAGGAGTTTATCTAAGGTATGTTACTGAAATTACCAAAGACAATCTTTCCTATTGCAAAGAACTGATGACAATGGTAAACGAGCTTAGACATTTAGATGGAATTAAAGGTAATATGTATGTAAGTGAAACAGGTTATCTTGCTCCTGCAACTTTTCATGAAAGAGGAAAGCCTGCAGAACAGATTATCTATAGTAATATAAAGGAAATAGTAGAACACCAGACATACGTATTTGATACTCTGTGGACAAGAGCTATTTCAGCAGAAGAGAGATTTGAACAAATAGAAGAAGGAGCAGGGCATGAATTTGTTCAAGTTATCACCAATTCACAAAAGGTAAGTCGCATTCTCTCTGAATTAGTAAAATCTGTAAAAGAAGAACTTCTCTTATTTGTTGCCAATGATAAGGCCTTAATCAGAATAGACAAATTAGGACTTGTCGATCATATAATAAAAATAGCACAAGAGACAGATGCAACTATCAAGATCATTACCACTTTGAGCCAAGAGATCTCAGAAATTGTAGACAGGATAAACAAGAGGGCGCCATCTATAAGGATTCTAAATAGCGATAGTAATTCAGCATTTGGTATGTGCATAATAGATGGTGAAAAGCTACTCAGAGTAGAACTTAGACAATCTGACACAGATGATTTTTCAGAAGCAACTGATTTTGCCATCTATTCTAATAGAAAACTTACGGTGAATTCATTTAAATCAATATTTGGGTTGCTTTGGAATGAGCGGTTATTAAATGAACAGCTCAAAGTTCATGATAAAATGCAAAACGAGTTTATCAATATAGCAGCTCATGAATTAAGGACACCTATACAGTCTATTTTGGGGTATTCTGAGTTACTAAAAGAAGATAAATCTAAAAATACATTGCATTTCATAACTCCAATACTGAATAATGCACACAAGCTTCAGAAACTTGCAAATGACATACTTGACGTTACAAGAATTGAAAATAACCAACTAAAGCTCAATTTAGAACGATTTAATCTCATCGATTTAATAATAGATATTGTACAAGATTTCAAAAATAATACTAATGCAATAACAAATAAAGAGACTAATCGCACAGTCAATTCTCGAACAGAGTTAGTACAACTGAAGTATGAACCGAAAGAAGACGTTATCTTTGTAGAAGCAGATAAGGCAAGAATAACTAGGGTCATTTCCAATCTTCTCAATAATGCGATCAAATTTACCAGAAGTGGACTGATTACAGTTAACTGTAGACGAGAGTACCAGACAGATGAAACTGATAATAATAATAATCATGAAAATGCGATTATAACCATTAAAGATACCGGCATAGGAATATCTCCAGATATTTTCCACAGGTTATTTATGAAATTTGCTACGAATTCTAATTCAGGAACAGGATTGGGTTTATTTATTTGCAAGAATCTTGTTGAAGCCCATGGTGGAAAAATATGGGCTGAGAACAATCAAAATGAAAGTGGTGCTAGTTTTAGCTTTAGCTTGCCAATAGATATTGCAAAGAACAGCAGTAGATAATGAGGTACGTTGGATAAACATATGACGATATATTTGATGCCTTTAGATTAGCTTTGAAGTTCTATCATTTCATAGAAAAGGACTAGACTAGATAAACGAACCAGTTTTTAGGGAAATGGCATAGATAAACGGAAAGGAGTTGAATTCTTTGCATTGGAAGCGGAAGAAGAAGGATCACGATTCTTTGAGTCTTTTTGCTGTTGATTAGCACAATTCTTACCATTATCATCATTGTTATTGTTGTTGTTAGCATCGTCGTTATCGCATTGTTTTGCTGCACTTGTTTCTTGAATTGATAGCATGGTTGGTGCTAGTATTGACAGTGCTGTAGCTGCTGCCGCCATGACCGATAGTGTTGAAATTGGAGCTGGTTTAATTTTCTCTCTTTAAACAAGCCTATTTCATACTATATTTGATTTTCGCGATAATAACTATTTATGGCGCCATTTTAGGGTATTAATCTAATACTTTCCTAGCTTGCGATACGTCGTATTATAATATACAGTATTATATGTTACGTTACTAACTAACGATGTCTCTTCATAAAATAAAAATGTAGCTGGAATTTTTATTATCATGTTGTTATAGGTTCTTCTTTATGCTTTTCTCTAGTATGTGTATCCACATCTGATAACGAATTAAATAACATACCGCATACGAGACACCTATAACCACCCGTTGCTTGTGCTGTCATTGTTGTACTTTATATTATAATATCCATGCCTACTTTTATTTAAGGAATTGAATTGAATGTAATTAGCAACTCCAACACACCAAGGTCGGTCGCGTTTTGTGTCGCTGTGTATGAAGCCTTGGCATGCTGAAGAGTATCATAGACCTGATTATAATGAAATGCTATCCGTAGTTTATGGGCTAATCTCCAAGTATCAGGTAGACAAAATATACATTGATGGAGCTAACCCATCCTTCATTTATTAAATCACTAAAGCTGCAGATGAGTGAAGAAGCAGAATATGACAAAGTAATTGCCAGATACAGATCAGAGGGATTAGGTGATAACTGGGGTGAATATATGAAAATAGTCCCTGTCAATTTCAACAAAGAGCACAAAGCAATGTTAGGACATTGCAAAATGGTACTGGAACAGGAACCAGGAATTTTCTGTAAGTATTCACATAACTGAAACCAAAAAGTTCTAAATATCGTCTGGTCGTACTGATTCTCTTAACATTGAGAATTAAAGAGATATTATGCCTCACCTAGGTGATACTGAAGACTGGTAACTATCAATCGCGCATTTGATAAGCTAATACCATCATTAAGAATTGTAGTGGCTGATACAATGCTATGCATTATCTACTTACCATCCTAAAGCCTTTGCAGACTTTGCAGCTGCATCATCTAATGCTTACTTTGGTAGGCACTGGATCTGACGGTATAACCGATCTAAGCCAGATATCCAAGGTAAAATATCATGTAGGGTTTTAACGAGATCGAACAACTAAAGAACCCAAATACGATCTTTTTTTGAGTATCAACAATGAGTGAAGTATGGAACAAGGTCTACAAATCAGACAGTAGTTTCTTTGGCGATGAAGCTAGCAACTTTGCTTTGCTTTGTTTTAACCATATGAAAGCTAACAATGTAAGGAAAGTATTAGAGCTAGGCGCAGGTCATGGTCGAGATACAATATTTTTACATCAAATGGAATCGAAGTGGATACATTAGACTATTCTTCAATTGCCATTGACATATTAAACAAGATAGCAAAGGAAAAATGTTTACCAATAAAATCACAAACCTTTGATGTCAAGAATCCTCTTCCGTTTGCAGATGGATACTTTGATGCTGTATATTCGCACATGTTTTTTAATATGCGCTTTTCAGAAGGTGAACTTCATTTTGCATTTTCAGAGATAAGAAGAGTTCTAAAGCCTAAAGGATTGAACTTCTTTTCTGTCAGAAACCATAATGACAAGTCCTATCGTAAAGGTAGAGAGGTAGATAAAGGGATTTATGACATAGTTGGTTTTCAAATTCGATTCTTTACTCAAAAGGAGGTACAAGATTTAGCCTCAGCAAAGGGTTTTGAAATACTATGGATAAAAGAAGAAGAATATGAAGAACCAGTTACAGCTTATCTTATATCGAGCAAGAGAAGAACATGAAGAGGAAGTGAGACGGACAAATTTGCTAAACAGTTTTTGTTATTTCTAGAGCCTTGCCATGATGTTCAATTAGCTTTTGTTTTTGCTCATCTGAGAATTTATCAAAATCTTTCTCATGATATAAGCAAAAGCCTTTCAAAGCAACATCATCATTATATTTTGTTGGCAATGATAATTCATAATCAACAAGGTCTTTGTACTTAGATTTATGAGGATAAGCACCCATGTCGCCTAGAATTGAAAGACCATTCTTTCCTATTTGCTTAGCATAATTGACTAGGTTCATTTTAAAAGACTTGTCATCTTGTTGTTGATCACCAAAATATCTCTCTAAAGAATCACTAATTGTAAGCACTTTTTCTTTTTCATGCTTGGATACGTCTATCTCAGGATTATTTTTTTTGGAAAGTACCTGTCTAACCGAATCAGCAGTTTCGTAAAAGGGATTTATAAGAACAATTTCATTATTCTCTTTAATTTGCTTACATATATAATCAGAATAAAGCTCCCTTAATGTATCTAAATCTGGGTAAATTATCATATAATGAGTACCATATCCTGCTTGATTTATCAGCTCTAAAGCATCATTAACATGACAGTTCATTATCGGATTTTCCATCATATTCTAGCAGCCGCATAAAATGTGCACAAATAACATAATAACTGTTACACACAACTGTCCAATAATAATCATTATTATTATAGACTAGTCTCTAGTGATTTTTTGTGTCACATCATTTAACTGTCCAATAGAAAATGGCTTTTGAAGGAAGACATCTACCTTGATATCTGGTAATAGGTTGTGAAATTCATTGTCATTAATCTCAAAAGCACTCATAAGCATTACCTTGACCTGTGGATTGATTTTCTTTACTTGCTTTACAAATTCATAGCCGTTTATACCTGGCATCCTAATATCACAAATAATAATATCATAATCTTTGGAATGTGAGATAAAATGTTCTAAAGCCGCTGGTGGCTCTGTAAACGTGCATACCTTAAATTTATGCCTCTGCAACGACTCCTGAATTAAATTAACAATATCATATTCGTCATCGATCGCCAGAATAGATTTACTACTTCTATTAGAAGAGGTCATGTCAGGCACCTATTACTATGTGAGATTGAAGACTTTCAATATAAGATTATAGTTGTTAAGCTAGGTGTATATCTATATATTCAGGTGAGCAAAAAATGAGACGCAGAGTAAATGAATATCTTGAAATTATCGTGATGTGCATGCAGTAATTCCGTGTATGTTTTCTTCTATCCTATACAATGCAATGTCTATGTAATCATTCGTAATTAATGATGGTATGTTAATACGATATGGCTCCGGAAGTAGTGAATTTATCTTGTATAGAATTTGAACCTTTTTATCCACGTCTTCTTCTTCATAGCAATCTGTAACTAGCTTTCTAACTGTGGTATAATTTACTGGCATATCCATCGTAGTCATCTCTTGTACAACCCGCCCCCTCCTTCTAGCTAAAGACGGTGTACAATCCGAAATTTTTGCATGTGTCACATTTGTCGACCATGAACTTGTTATCCCATGAGAATTCTACAAGAGAAGAAGCAGCAGCCTTTCCAATCCGCTCAAAGAGCAGGCCGCACTGTTTGCATTGATGAAGATATGAAATGACCTTATCTCTTCTAATTTTGCTGCTGTTCTTACGATTAGATATTCTTAAGTTCATACATATGTATAATTAATATAGTATATAAGAATATTATACTAATGTATAGTTATAAAAATACCTTATGTACATACTTATATGTATCCTTGTTTGATGATATCAATAGCAGTCTAGCATGGCTTTGCAAAGTAAAACAAAATTATATAAAGTTGAATCCAAATCGGCCAAAACAGGCGTAAAAACTTACAGACATTCGATATTTCTTGAGAAGGCCTTTGTAGAAGACAGTTCATTCCCTTTCAAACCTGGTCAAAATCTAATTGTTAAAATAGATAAAGACAGACTAATTATTACGAAGCTCGAACCCTAGAGTGAGCACATCATGATATTTGATCAAATAACATTATGTATAATATGACTTCCCCTATATGGGCTTTGTATCTTAGATAAATCTATAGCAGAGAAAATTACAATTGTACATAATATTATGTCACACACCCAGTATTGAGTGCGACCCCTGCAGCATAATTGAGAGCATGGCTACATTTGCATCTGAGAGTATTATTATGTAATGAAAATTTACGTCGACAGCTACGATTCCTGCAGATTGGTTCTGTCTCTTGCCCATATACATCAAGAACCTTTCTTTGCGGTTGTCGTGAGGAGTGTTCTGCAAATGACACACTATGACAATTATAACAATAACCGCACTTCACACATGTAGATTTGGTTCTGTTTCTACAAGAGCTGCATTCTTTGTAACCTGGTATTCTAGTATATCTTAGATAAGCATGAACAATATTATGATTGCTTATTCCCAACCTTACAACATCGCCAGCAGCCGTCCCTGCTTTGTTATTCCTTCTAGAGCTCATGGTATAGACAAACATGAGCATATTAGAACTGTAGAGCAAATAGTTTCGGGGGACAAAGGCGGGATGATAATTTCCCCCCAGATTGGGCTGCATGAAGATGTGCTTGCGTTGGACTACGACAGTGAATATGCAAATCTCATTGTAAACCATAATTTAAGCTATGAAACTGTTGGTGGCGGGGAAGCTGCAAAGAAAGGTTGCTTCCGACGGTCGTAGAACGATTTCTCAAAAGGCGACTTTATTTCGAAAGGTTGCTAAAAGAACCTCCTAAAGACAGCACAGAATATGTATGGTGTGAGCAAAGAGTTAATTCGCTAAAGAACATACTTGTTTGTCTTTATGGTTCAACCGGTTCTCTTTGGAATAGGTACGGGAACGTGCTTGCCTTTGAGGAAATCAATAGATTATCAAGGGAAGTATTGATAAAAACAAAAGATATTGTCCAAGGACTGGGTTATGACCTAGTATATGCTGATACAGATTCCGTATTTATCAAGAGAACCGACTCTGCACTAGATTATAATCAACTCATAGACACACTTTCAATGCAAACTGGTCTTTCAATATCAGTTGATTACCATTACAAGTTTCTGGTTTTACTCCCATTAGAAGCTGATGAAAAGATAGAAGTACTCAACACTACTTTGGAATTACTTTTGATAACGAGCTAGTAGTTAGGGGTATAGAGATAAGAAGACACGATGTCCCAGCTTTTATAAAACGATTTCAAACTCAGCTTCTATACACATTATTTGACTGCAACGATTCCTCTGAAATACGAACAAAAGGATATGAAAATGCTCTTTTACTTGTCACCCATGCAATAGATATGATCATGACCGGGGAAGGTCTTGATGATAAAGATCTTGTCATTTCCAAGTTACTTAGGCAAGATATACAAAAATACAAGACCTTATTCCCACATGTATCTGCAGCTATTCAATCAAAAAAGCATCCTCTAAAAGGTGATACAATTCAGTATATCTATACTGATTCACAACATAACAATCCTCTTTGTAGAGTGACACCTATAGAGAATCTAAAGTCACTTCCCCAGTATGATAAGGAAAAATACAAACAAATGATACTCGATGTAGCAGAAACCGTTCTAGGCTTCTTTGGCTTTGATAGATCTACTTACAGCAATTTCAAGAGAAATACTGGAAGAAGGAAATGGAGGTGGTATGAAGAATTAAGAAAACGTAGAGCAATAAACATACAGACTGAGATGCTTTAAAGTCAAGAAGCAGACTAATAAAGCCATACATACATCAACATACTTGATAGAATCACAATTTCATATAGTAACTGAGCGATATATCTATCGCTCAATAAACTGGTATTCGATATAGTCTATTAAACTATAAATTACCATTCATTTTAAGTCCCGAACGTTCTTGTACTCTTCGACTACTCTAACATTTTGATCAGAATCAGGATTGTACGTAGCCTTTTGTCCGTAGGGAGTAGATTTGAATGCCTCAAAATCACGCGCATATTGATCTCCTGGTGGCTCTGATCCGTGATGATATTTGCCAAGAATCTCTTCCTCACTTATTAAAAGCCATAATACTTTACCATCGTAAGCATCAGCAACGTATTTTGGAATCCAAAACTTATCTTTTTTTACTGTTCCCTTTTCCAAACGTAAAAAGTTCTGCGATACTTCCTTGATCTCACCGACATCCTTTCCATCATTACTCTTTACCTTCTTGCCTTTGAGCATAGTCCACAATATCGTTGGTCCTTCCCTGCTTGCCATTCTAATATAAATAGAACTTATCTTTTTTAACTATTCAAGAAAACTGTTCTATTTTGAGCCTCACCATGATATGTGGGTAAGTATTTAATATGACCACGCAACGATCGTTTGGGAGTATATATACCTATATATCGTTCTGGCAGCGAAAACAGCTGTGAGCACTGAGTCATCGTCCCAAATATTTGAATTAGAAAAACCCTCAAAATGATGGATGTTACAATCTAGCAATTTTGATTTATGCGACAAATAAAAAATTCGTTATTGTATATGTGTAATTTATAAGTATTGTGTCTTATCGATGATAGATATATGATCTTGTGGCTTTCTTTTACTTCACTAGCTTTAATTTATGGTGTCATGTTGCTTGGAATCTATATTACCGCTTCCCATCAAGGACTATCATGTCCTGGCTGGCCTCTTTGTCCTAATGGATTTAATTTTCCACCACCAAAATATTTTTTTGAACATATTCATAGATCGATGGCAATTGTTGCAGCATGTGTAATCTTTGTCACTACATTCTATGCTATCAAAAGGGCCAAAAATGTAAGAAAAACAGCTATTGCAGCAAGCATTATCGTGTTAATTCAGATATTAATAGGCATGATCATTGTAAATGAAAAGCTGGAGGCCATACTTGTTGCAACACATCTGTCAACAGGTGTTATATTGTTTGCAATGACATTATTGACTTTCTTATCGTCTTATCAGCTAACAAAAAGCAACTCTACACTATAATATTTGAAAGCATGCATCATACTTTATACACAATACGTATTTGTGCATATACGTGTAAATTTAACATAATTGGAATGAAAGCAAATTTGTTTTATAGATTAAATAATACATAGGCAAAATTAGAAAGCACAATTAACATAAAAAGAACAAAACGCATGATATATGTTATTTTTGTATATTATTGAGTAAAACTGAATATTGTTAGTCTTTCTAGCTTATTGTAATATCCTACACTCTAACCTGCATCTAGGCTCAGTAAATGTCATGTATAAATTCATCCATCAGGATCATAATCTTATTATTCAAATCTTGCATGTAAAAATTCTAGCGAAGTTAGCCCAGCCTGGTTAAGGTACGAGCTTCCCAAGCTCGGGATCGCGGGTTCAAATCCCGCACTTCGCACCTTTTCTAACGCGGATTCTTCAGTTTTGCAAACAAATTTGCTTCCAAGGCCGAAAACTTCACTCTAAGCTTTGGAAGCAGGACCGAATATTTTGGATGGCGATTTAGTAAATGTAGGCACTCTATCAGCCATGTCTGACAATATATATGCATAAACTAATACAAGTATCTTTGTCAAATTCGTCATTTCTGTCGTCAAAGCCGCCGCCATCTTCATCAAATGGCCATTTACGCTCATATTAGCGGAGTATGATTTAATTCTTCATAACTATGAGAGTCATGACTCGTGAAATTCTGAGTTGTTCTCGATAACCTACACTAATTGATATAAACCAGTTGTTTTGAAAGCTCTAAATATTGACGGGAGTGAGAAAGTCCAAATTTCTGATGTTTTAATGAGAAACTTTGAAACTTTAGCAATCATGATGCCTAGCAAGCAGTAAATACCTTAATATCCTTCATACCTTACTGTGATTAGCCATTAAATGGCTAAAAAAGTAGCTAAAAAGGCGGACAAGCCTAAAGGAGTAGAAGCTCCTTCTTTTTCTGTTTCTATTATTAGTAACTCCAACAACTTGGCGACCCCAAATAGCATTCTGTGATTTTGAATGAATCAAGGACAAGTATTTTCTTTTCCCGGTCACAGTTCAACTTGTGTTTTCGCTAGCTTCTTGAAAAGCATTTCATATTAGAAATGTAAAAAACACCAGTATAAAGTGTATTGAAATATGGAAACCCTATTTTTATGCTCAAAGGTGT
>JBKOWU010000144.1:0-5859 GCA_046724555.1 Thermoproteota archaeon
GCAAGTTCTACAAGACCAAGTTTTAAAGATCCTAACTTGAGAGCGGAATTGGTTGTAGAAGGATTGTCTTATCCAACTAGTATGGCATTTATCAACAACAATAATAACAATAAAGATAAAGATATTCTAGTTCTACAAAAGAACAATGGAGAAGTACGTCTGGTTTCAAATGGCGTATTAAAAGATCAACCTGTACTGAAGGTAGATATTGATAACTCCACACGAATATGCTGTCGTGGCTTATTGGGAATAGCAACTAAAATGAATAGTAACAACAACAATAATAATAATAATACCGAAGTTTTTCTTTATCTTTCAGAAGCAGCTAAAGCTGATCATGCAGTAAGAAATAGAGTTTACAAATATCAATGGAATGGACAGACTCTTCTAAACCCCAAGCTAATTTTAGATCTTCCTGCAGAGGGTCTGAATCATCCTGGTGGAAAATTAGCAATTGGTCCTGATCAATATCTATATGCAGTCATAGGGGACCTTAACAGACAGGGCAAACTTCAAAATTTCATAGGTGGACCAGGGCCGGATGATACATCTGTGATACTAAGGGTAAATCCAGATAATGGCTATCCAGCCAAGAATAATCCCTTTTTATCAGATAAAACTGGCAATAGCTCAACAATGAGCAGATATTTTGCATACGGAATAAGAAATAGTTTTGGAATTGCATTTGATCCGGTTAGCGGCACTTTATGGGATGCAGAAAACGGCGATAAAGATTATGATGAAATCAATGTTGTCGATCCCGGTTTCAATAGTGGATGGAAGAAGGTGATGGGACCCATTTCTAGGAACAGCAATGTTGCTGAATCGCAACTCTTTATTTTTCCAGGCTCCAGATATGCTGACCCTGTTTTTAGTTGGTTTGAATCAATAGGAGTAACTGATATAGCCTTTCTAAACTCATCAAAGCTTGGAGACAAATACAAAAATAACATTTTTGTTGGTGATATAACCAGAGGTGATCTATACTATTTTGAGGTTAATGAAAACAGAACAGGATTAAAGTTTGCTAATGATTATAACAATAGTCAACAATCACTATCATCTTCCCATCATTCTTCCGGTTTACAGGATAAGGTGGCGGACAATAAAAATGAGGTCTCAGCAATAACCATTGCAACAGGTTTTCGTGGCATAACTGATATCAAGACTGGGCCAGACGGTCTTTTGTATATATTGACATTTGATGAAAAATCTCGTGGTGAAGGAAAGATATACAGGATTTCAGGTGAATCGAGTAAATGATTCTGGTAGCTTGACCACGGATGATGCCGCTGTTGATTTGTAGGTAACTAGGAACACCCTATTTTGAGTTCAGCTAAAATTGCATGGTAGTATATGATTTTGGCTAATGGTTGAAGGTATTGTAATAGGATTCTCTGACACGCTGATTAAAGCACAAACAATTGGATTAGTAGGAACAATGGTATTGACACTTATTTTCTCAAAAAACACATACAGAGTCTATCAACCCACCAACAAACTAGAGTTCTCAATGACCAAGATGAAAAGGTTCGCAAGATGGCAGAGATTATAATTGAAAAACCAACAATGCAAAAAGTCATATATAAACTTGAAAAACCATCAGAAGAATTAGCATTTGGATATGTGGATACGTGTTGAGGATCTGAGTGTTTCAGTCAAAGTACTCATTTGACTTTTCTCCTGTTCATGTTTGAATGCCATTTTTGTTTCTTATAAGGATTCCTTACTCGTCTTCGACTAATCTTGGCCGCTCTTTTTAGCCGCCACGGAAACCGTGGTATCGTTGGCACGCAGACGAACCTGGAACTGCTGCATAACCAAGACGCAAGCGGTAAGGACCGGACTGATTGCTTATTCTGTAATTATAAAACGGATAATATTGCAGTGGTTGAACATGCTATGAACTCTGACCCAAATTCGCGAGGGGCAAAGAAACTTAACTGACTGTATAAGTGTAACAACTCAAATAGATTCTAATCTTATAGTCCCGGAATATTGTGATAACTGCGGACACCTTGTTTCAAGATATCATCTGACTTGGAAGGATGAAAATAACAATACATACTACTCCAAATGTTTTGGGGCAGATACTGATTGGTACTACAGAACTTTCGGTGATATGGATTTTAGTGCTATGGACGAAGCTTCCTTTGCACAGATGATTGAAAAGGATGTCGCATGCAAATGTACAAAGGTGCCCTAGCTGCATAAGTGAACTAACTAAACCAACTACTTTTTTATACATCGTTCTTCGATACAGTAATGAACAAGATAAGAGAAGAGAAGAGAGAAGAAAAAATGTCATCGGGTCAATCAAAATCAAAAGCTATAGACCATAAGTTTAAAGTTCTAGATATTTTCCAAAGGTAAGACCCCTTTAGAGGTGTCCATCATATTAAATATTGGACAGGCTCAGGCACCTGCATATCATGGGGAATACTTGAAGTTAGTTCAGCTTGACGATATCATCAAGATTTATCAAGAGCTATCAGCTTACTGTGCAGGTAAGTTTGGACTTTTAGGTTTAGCAGAGAGCCTAGCACAAGAACTTAATGCACGTAATAACAACAATACAATATTTTGAATCTGGTAATAACAATACGAGGAGAGCTAGTCCAAGAAACAAAATAGTCAAGAGCTAACAATAGATAAAACAGAAATAAACCGAGAATTCATAAAGAATAAGTATTTGGGCATAGCGACCATAAAATTATCGAAATCTTCTACAGTGTATTTTCTACTTATCTTTGTACCCATAGCAGTTATTCTAGAATTAGTGCACGCCGAGCACATAGTTTTATTTGTAGTTGCAGCTTTAGGTTTAATACCCCTTGCAAAATTAATTGGTGACTCAACTGAACACCTTGCAGCGTATTATGGATCTACTTTGGGATCATTACTAAACGTAACTTTTGGAAATGCTGCGGAAATAATAATAGGTGTTGTTTCTATTAATGCAGGATTACTTGATCTTGTAAAAGCTTCCATTACAGGTGCAATACTTGGAAACATACTTTTGATCTTTGGCCTAAGTATAATTGCAGGTGGATTCAAGTATAAGGAACAGTTTTTCAACAGACAAAATACAGGAGTTCAATCTTCTATGTTATTTCTAGCCGTAATAGGATTAGCAGTGCCAACTGTTTTAGCAGCTACGACATTAAAACCTGTGGATGTGAGTAGCCAGATAAAGTTACAAATCCTAAGTGATTCTCTTGCATTCTTATTATTAGCAGTATATATTGCAGGCATCATATTTACAGTCTTTACACATAAGCATCTTTTTTTCGCTCAACCTCCTGTAGAAGTTCAAACTGAAATGGAAGGACAAAAAAGATTATCACTGGGAAGAAAAGAGACAGAAAAAGAAGGAGAAGTAGAAGAAGAATGGAATCATAAGCGTTGGGGGAAGAAAAAATCATTTGTATTACTAGGCATAAGCATGGCCGGAGTCATCATAGTAAGTGAAATCCTGGTTGGATCAGTAGAAGCCACAACTAAAGAATTTGGATTTGGAGAGCTATTTGTTGGTGTAGTAATTATAGGAATAGTTGGAAATGCTGCTGAACATACTAGTGCAATAATACTTGCTAGGAAGGGAAAGATCGATTTGTCGATAGGGATAGCAGCTGGTTCTGGGACTCAAATTGCACTTTTTGTGGTTCCAATTCTTGTAATAGCTGGTATTATTATAGGTAAGCCGGTTACATTGGTATTTACAATATTTGAGCTGGTTAGCATTTTCCTTGCAGCAATAATATTAAATCTCATAGCCCATGATGGCAAGAGTAATTGGTTTGAAGGCCTTATGCTAACTACAGTATATGTAATTATTGCAATAGGATTTTACTTTATAAGTTAGTCTTTTAGTCGCTATAATGACAAATGGGCTTGCAGACATAAGACAACCATGTAGTCTAGCTTGTAGCTCGTCAAACAGTTGATATACCATTACGATAGATAGATGCATATATTTTCAAATAGTTGAGATTAATTTACTCTTCATCCTTTGAAATTCTTCTTCTGTTAGTAGACCTTGCTGCCTGAGACTACCTAATTTTTCAAGTTTATGAATAACATCATCCTTGTTCTCGTTAGGTCCTCTTGTCTGTGCTTGCACCCCTTGCAACTCCGTTACCTCCGCTGCCCGCTCAGCCTGATCTGCTTGTGCCTTTATTTGACGTAACTGTTCCTGATGTTCTTGTTCTCTAGCCATTGATTTATAGTGATCCTTAGTCGCGTAGTGGGCCGCCACACCACCTGCTATCAGGCCGCCTGCTAACATCATACCAAATACCATATAATCTTGCTCAGCCGAAGACCTTTTTTAATATTACGTAAATCGCCAAAAAATAAACAACCATATTCTATGGATTTTTAAATTAAAAGATCGCCTTGAAATAACAAAATCTTCAATGCCTGATGCTCTATTTCATCAGGTAAAACTTGGCAGCAAAAAACTGGATTAGTCTAAATCATTATAATAATATGCGGAAGCCGACAGTATATGAAAAGCTCAAAAATAAGGTAAAAGACCATGACGTAAGCCATAGTCGACGGCTTTGTATTCTATTAAAAGATTTCTTTGCAATGTCATTACTGCTGCTATATGTTACTAAAAATTAGTCTTGACAAGTCCTAACTGTATTGCAGGTGTAAGACCGTCGACGATAGACCATGCTTCCTTTATACGAGGACCTTCAAAATGAAAAATGATAACTCCCACAGTTTCAAATTTCTTGTTGGTAGCCGGTATACCACGGAATTCTTGTTGCTGTATACCCTCCAGAATCCACGTCGTGGATACTTTATTGCCTTCTGCTATGCCGTCGATATATGTGAAATGCATATCACGGAAGGTGGTGTAATCAGTTGCCACACATGCTTTAAATTTGTCTAATCCGATGATATCTTCTCCTCTAGCATGATAGATGAAGTCAGGAGCAACAAATCGATCTGCATTTTCTACGTTCCCTTTGTTGAATATATGTTCAATGAAATCCCTAGCTATACGCTTGTTTTCTATAATAGACATAGGACTACACACCACCAAGCTTTTAGATAAAGCTTCGTAGTTGAAAGCATGGTCCTTATTACTATGCTTATTGGAAGGATCGTGAAAGTAAGAAGTTGAAGAAAAATACATTTGTGATCATCTATCAGATAATAAAGATTGAATGATGATTAACTACAATCACGATGGCCACATTTAGTATACTGCGCCGTAAGGTCACCATTTTACAAGGAATTCATCTGTTTCCAAAATACAATAAATCTACCTCGAATGTCAGATTAATTAAAATGAAAGCAATTACTGATGAGTATAATATACAATGGCGTTGCACGTTTAATCCATCCCCTCGACAATTATTGATACTATAAATGTAAAATTGCATGCTAAGCAACTAATGATGAATCAAACATCAGGTAATCAAACTAGGTAAGTTGAGTATCTTTAATAATCCATAAACCCCTTTTTTTGCATGAATTGTACAGGGATATGCAAGTGAAAATGACGTTGGTGTCCGTAGGTATAAAGTAATAATGGCTGCAGCTTCAAATCGTAAACGTTCTCCTAAAGAATATCGCTGTACCATATGCAACAAAATTTTTGATAGCGCGGAGACTTTAAATTCGCATCTTAGTATGGAACACAGCCAGAAAAGTCATGCTCCTGCAGGTGTGGGTTAGCTAAACACTAATCAGTTGATTTGCCTAAGCTTTATCATTTGCTTATAGAATATAGACGCATATCAAAGAAGATTCATGACTAATGATACATATCTTAAAACCACAATCAATAAATCTAGAATAGGTAGGCTAGCAACAGTTGATTTAGAATGCAAGCCACATGTG
>JBKOWU010000158.1:0-7201 GCA_046724555.1 Thermoproteota archaeon
TCAACTTCAATAAAGAACACAAAGTTATGCTAGGACATTGTAAGATGATTTTTGAGAAGGATGGTGGGAGAATAGCTATCAATCCAGACAGGTTTGATAAGCTAATAACAGCATTGAGAACTGCTGTGGATAATGATGGAACCCTGGATAAAGAATCTACATCATACAACGATATATTGATGCATTTAGACTGGCTTTGAAGTTTTATCATTACAGAGATAGCAGTGAGTATGAATGATACAAAAGATTTTTCAGCTCATTACTTATCATGCAATCATAATATTTTTAATGGAATTTGAATTGCTATGACAATTAAGAAACGTAATAGTAAAAAATGGAAAAACATAGCCCTAAATACGTAAAGGAAAGTGGTATGATGGAAGAGATTACAAAAATTAAATATGGAGACCACGCTTTAATTTTATATTCAGACCTTACTACATTAGAATATGTATATTTAAATTATACCAAAAGCTCATTAGAATCATTAAATGAAATAATTCTTATTTTACCTTATTATCATTCAGTAGCAGACGTCCTTAATATCCTGACAAGTAACGGTATTAATATAGACAGATACAAAAAAGAAGGCTCAATTATAGTAGTAGAATCGAAAAAAGCATACTATAGTTTAACGCAGGAGTTTGTCGGAATAATAATTATGACGAAAATGTTACTTCGCCGTGCAGACAAGATGCGGAAAGCCGGCGTAACTGTACTTTCAGATATGGGTTTATTCTTTGATATGAATAAAATAGATGACTTGACCAAATATGAACTAGAACTATTGTCCTCAATATTTAACATGAAAGTGAAAGTATTATGTGGTTATAATAAGTCTGATTTTGAACTGCTTATCAAACATCAAAGACAACAACATTTACTCAAGGCACATAATAAAATCATCGTCTCTACATAAACTGAAGATATTATGAGTGTATTTAAGAGAGATTAGAATAAGTTCGATCAATGATGAAATTCTCTTTAAGCAGCATTATAAATTCCTAAACAAGAAAATCTAAATAACCAAACATGCGAACCCTGGTATATGCGGTGTCCAAATCTCACAGAATAATCATTTCATATATGAGAGAGAAGGGTCTTGATACTACCCAGGTAACAGATTTATCCACAAATTAAGAGTGTGTGCTTGGTTTCCATAATAGCAAGCACATTATCAAAATAGAGAAAAATTTTTTATTTTCTTTTAGGAAAAGAATATCCAGATTCTTGTTTGTCAACGTATAGATAGATTCGATACAACTAATACCTACGGATTCCAAGGAACAAACAAGAGATTATTATACATTCAATACATATACTGAAATTTCTTTAACGGCTATTCTGATTATTTTACTTGTTTCTGACTTTCTCATGGTAGATCCCGCTTACAGTCAAGAAGATGCAGCTTCAACAACTTCTACAGGTTTAGGTCCATCACAACAAGAAACTAATATAACGATAAAAATAGTTGCATTCTTAATTCTTTGTTATGCTGGCTGGACAATTTATAAGAGATTAAAATACAAATATGGAAAATATCGAAAGAGACAATATTTTCCGACATATATAAAAGAAGATACAATACTAAAACAACATTATAAATGTGCTATATGCAAAAGGGGCATAAGCATATGGGATTTTGATCATAAAGATGGCAACAGATCTAACAATGATCCCAACAATTGTCAAGCATTATGCCCCAATTGTCATGCTAAGAAAACACGTGGATTACTGAAACAATGAAAGAAATCTTCTTCTCTTTAGGGGCTTAATACAGTAGTCTTTTGAATCTGATCTCCCCTACGATACGTTCAAGACACCATAATCAACCTATTATCTTACATTAACCAGAAAATTAAAAGAGTTTAACAATGTGCAGAATCAGACAGAAAGAAGTCAGTATCAATTCATCAACTGACTTACATACCTTAGGTTACTTGTTATGAGCAAATCGACGGTATACAAACATGATGTATGTTAAAAAAACCCATGTGAAGCATAAACCATCAACGCAACAGTAATTGTAAGTAATATGAAAAGTAGCCATGGGATGAATCGTTTTGATATTTTCCTTCTTTGACTATACTTACTATTATTGATAGTATTTTTACTATTTTTCCTTAGTGAAACAGAAGTCGACGGTATTAATAATGATGATGATGATACAGCTGCTGTAGTTGTTGTTCTGCTTTTTCTGTTTTGCATCAAAATATGTGTGTATACAAAAACACTAATTGTTGCTCCAGTTAGTATAGTGTATCCCCAGCTACTACCAAATAGTGTTTCTATGCTAAACTTTGTATTAACTAGAGTAAGTACAATTCCAGATGCCATGGCAACAGATGCAACGATTATCATAAATCTCTGAACCCTTGGAAATAAAGTAGAATATCTGCTGTCTTTATTGGCAGGAAATATTATCACAAACATAAAGAACATCATACCCCACCACATAATCGAAGAAAAGAAGTGAATGTATCTTATAACAAGGGTTCCCAGCCATTCGAAAATCATAGTAACATTATTAATGGGAAAACCGATCCTCAATAATTTTACTTTCATTATAGTAAAATTTTCTTGTTAATGCGAGAACTTTTATTATAGAATGGATGACAAGACCGAAAGCTAAAATCATATTTTCGTGTTCATTACTTCTTCTTGGCTTTATTCAAAAATGCAGACATCAGTTTTTGTCTGTCTTCATGTGCAAAACATAATGCCCAACCATAAATTATTAACTGTAATCCTGTATCAATATCTGTATCCATTCCTTTGTTGATTAACATTTTACTAGTTTTGACAGCCGTAGAACTATTATTTGCAATCTCTTTTGCAATGGAAATACATTCGTTAATCAGCTTTTTATTTAGAATTTTAGCAAGTTCATTGGCTCTTTGTTTTTCTTCTTGTTGTTGCTGCTGTTCTCCTTGAGGACTGGTAGAAGATGATGTAGTAGCAATATCTTCTTCAGTACTCAAACTAATCACTCTGTTAACAAGCCCAATTCTTTGTGCTTCTTCTGCTGTAATCATTTTTCCTGTATAGATGAGTTCTTTTGTTTTTGATGGACCGACAATTCTTAATAACCTCTGAGTCCCTCCCCATCCTGGCGGAATTCCAACTGTAACTTCTGTCTGGCCTATCTTTGCATTGCTTGATGCTATTCTTATATCACATGCCAATGCAAGTTCACAACCGCCTCCTAAAGCATAACCATTAACTGCAGCAATAACTGGTTTTTCTAAATTCTCTATTTTATTAAGCAAACCATGAATAAAGGTTGCATACTTTTCTGCTTCAATAGGATCAATATTTACTACATATCTGATATCTGCTCCTGCACAGAAGGATTTTTCTCCTGTACCAGTAATAATTAGAACTTTTATTTTATCATCTGCGCCAACAATGTCTATTGCTGTAGATAATTCTGACATTGCTTCTCTGTTAAGAGCATTCAGTACTTCAGGTCTGTTAATCTTTATTATAGCAACACCTTCATCTTTAGTCTGTAAATCAAGTAGTATGTATTTCATTTCAGATGGCATGATTGAGTAACTAATTAACTAACCAACTAACTTAAATTGGATTTGGTAGAGAATTGTTGGATTAGAAGGATGACTGTAATTACAAAGACGATTGAAATTAAATCTAAAGGAGATAATGATATGGTCGATATAACAGATCAAACCTTAAAAGCCATATTTGAAAGCAAGCTTGAGAATGGCATAGTTACTATTTTCGTATCAGGTTCAACTGCTGCTGTAACTACAATTGAATACGAACCAGGCCTAAGAACTGACTTTCCCATAATGTTGAATAGAATCATACCAAAAGATATAGAATACAAACATGATGAAACATGGCATGATGGAAACGGACACTCGCATGTCAGAGCTTCTTTAATTGGACCAAGCTTAACTGTTCCTTTCAAAGATAGAAATTTAATAATTGGTGCTTGGCAACAAATAGTATTCATCGAGTTAGATATAAGGTCAAGGGAACGTAGAATAACACTACAAATAACAGGAGAATAAATAATACTAGCAGCTAAGATTAATCAATTCACTTTAGGAACTGTTGGCTTAGTCAACACTTTGTCCATAAGTATGTAATAGGATCAATAGCGTTCTTTGATGGTGTATTTTCTATCTTTCCAATTAACAGCATTTTTCTTAGCATCAAAAATTGATGATACAAATGCAAAAAAGATGATTACACCAGCTAAAGGAGAACCTAGGGCATATATACTATTTTGAAAAAGAGTATATTTTGATTGTACTATGCCAGTAAGAAAGAGGATAGCTATGGTCATTATATCAACTAGTAGTAAGAAATCATATAACTGGCCTGAGTTATAACGATAATAACCATCCATAAAATAATGAGTGATAGTAACAATAGTATTACTAAACAACACAAAAAATGGTAACACGATAAAAGGCAACAATAACAAAAGGAATGAAGAAATAGTCATCAATAAAGCATTGGTTCTTTCCCTTTGATATAATGGAATCATCAATCTACGAAGCCCATGCCACAGAGTATTAAAATCTCTTGCCCACGTTGCATCAATATATTTCTCTCCACGAACAACTCTTAGTTTGAATTTTTCTTCCTTTACCTTTCTTCCTAAAGCACCATCTTCTACAATTTCAGTTTTTACTGCTTTATGAGTACCAACAGCTTCATAGGTTTTTCTAGTTATTATAAAAAAACTTCCAATGAAATACCCTATCTTACTTTTTGGATTGTTTGCGCGTAATGCTGAATACTTTGCATAGGAAAGAGTCCAAAGTAGTGGTAATATTGTCTTTACCCATATGTTGTCTTCTGATAATATCTTGGGTATTGCAGTAAGAGCATCAAGATTTTGTTTTATCATGTATGTCACTGCTAAAGACATTGCATACCGTGAATGTACTGTATCTGCATCTGTGAACAGCAATATTTCTCCCGTTGAGTTTAGATAGCCTTGATAACATGCCCAATTCTTTCCAGTCCATTCTTCTTGTCCTTCTTCAAGTTTGGGTTCTGCATTTATAGCCAACACTACTTTGGAGTTTAATTTGTTATATCTTTGAATTATTTCACCTGTTCTATCAGATGAGGAATCATTAATAACAACTATTTCAAAATTAGGATACCTTTGATTGATTAAGCTATCAAGACATTTTGCAATATATTTTTCTTCATTTCGTGCAGGAACGATTACACTTACTTTTGGATATCTATTGTGTCCAGAGATATAAATTGCATGTATGTGTCCTTGTTGTTCGTTTGCAGATTCTAATTTTGACACTCGTTTGAAAGATATTATTGTATAAATTAAAAAGTACAACCATGTAGAGAAAACAGCAAATATTAACATAGTCAACGTAACGATGGCAAAAGCTTCTAGGTCATAAGCATATGCAAGCATTCACTAATGAAGGTTATGCGTGCCGTATATATAATGAGACCAATGTCAGCACCAAGACTTTTTTATGAAGGCAATGAAATTCGTTCATGAAATTATTTGAAGATGACGGGCAATCTCGATATTGAATCGCTTTGATAATCCTAAAGCGGAATTGATATAAGCAATAGTTATGACAAGGATTGGTTCATTATTCTTTTATCATATGCCTCGATTATCTTTTGTAAACCATGTTCTTCTTCCTTTGCTGCATCGATAAATTCATCCAAAATACCGTATTCTTTCAAGATTCTGACCTTATCAAAGAAATCTTGGTTATGTGATCTCTCAAGTTTTAGTATATCAGAAGGACATGATTCGTTATATGCAGACTTGATCAGATTTTTTTGAATCAGTAATCTGTTATAGCGACTGGCCGCAAAATAGCGTCTAAAGAGATTTAACCTCTCCTTCTTACCAATCCTCTCAAGTTCTCCCTTATCAGGGAATTTAAAATCAATCACCTTGTTGATCAACCGTACGCAAATCAGACTCAGATATAAATACACACATCACGAACCATGAATCGTAATACAGAATCGGGTCTAATGTCCAAAGTTAAAGAAAACCTTTAAAGCTTGGAGAATGAAGAATTTATTTAGGATTGGTATTGTATCCTGGTAATCCTCTTTCAGAAGGAGGCGTCTGAAGCATTTTCGGATCTGTTACAGCAGCTTTATACGGAAGGCCATATTGTTGCCTTAATTCTTGCTGCTGTCTTTGCTGCGTGTCTGACGAGTAACTTGGTCCTATATGACCAATCCAAACATACAAAAGTATTACAATAGCAAGAGATATTCCCATTACTAATATCGCCCACGCAACAGGAATAAGGCGGTTTTGATATCCTCCTCCTTCCTCTTTATGTTGCTCTTTTTCATGACTATTATGATGTCCAGCAGACATATCTGGATCAACAAAATCGCTGTACATGTTTGTTAATAAGCTTTATCTAACCATGTTAACCGATCAATTGAATATGATGGCAATAATACTTGACCTTAATCATATTTTTCTTGAAAGCGATAGAATTTCAACGCTAATCTAAAAGCATCAAATATGTCATTATATGAAGATGGAATCATCAGACAGTAATAGTAAAGAAGAAGCAAATGAGCCTGATTATGATGAAGATAAGGATCAGTTAGAAGAAGAACAAGAAGAGGAAGCTGAAGAAATAACAATGAATCAGGTTTTTTGATGATTGTTGTTGCTGACTAACTTTACCCAATCTGTTACTTATTGGTAGGATTAGCAGACAAAGAAGAAGAAGTCGAGTAGGACGATGGAGTAGAAGCGGGAACGCGTGTAAATCCGGAATGAGATTCAAGCCATGCATAAAGATCCGCTAATACATATGATGGTACAGGACCGAACGATGTTTGCCACTGAGATGAAGGATAAAGCGTATGTTCAACAAATAATATTTGATTCACTAGTTACCCAGAGTAATAACAAACATCTCTGGATAAAGAAAGCAACTGGTTTAGGCATATCGGAGTTTATGCTTCGGTTTATGGCCTGGCTTTGTCTCAAAGATAATTCTTTGTAGATATTGACGGAACACTTGATAAAGAATCCACTTCGTATAATGATATATTCGATGCATTTAGGCTTGCATTGAAGTTTTATCATTATGAAGAGAGAACTTATTAAGGTCAATCTGTGAAGTCTTGGTCAAGAACTTTTTAGGAAACTTATTACAAGTAAAGTACAATTGACAATATCTGCTTATCTCATAGG
>JBKOWU010000327.1:0-6063 GCA_046724555.1 Thermoproteota archaeon
TTCCAAGCTGTGTTACTGACCACTTTAGATCTTTGGTTGCATGCGCAGGAAAGGCGGCGTAGTAGACGTTAAACCCAAGAAATATCAAAAAATATAACGCAAGTAAAAAAGAAATATGTTTTAGTTTGAAAATGTCTCGCATTTTAGGCTTTTTAATGCCTATATCCGAATAGCATTCTCTGCATTCCTGCGAAAAAGCTTTTCTGATGGTTCCTTGCTCTGGAACCAACATTTCCTCTACTAAACGGGGTTTGGGTTCTTTTAACAGAAGGACTATTACAATTATTGTTACCAAAGATAAAATTAAGGCTGCTAAAACAGGCAATATCGCCCCATAAATAGTTCCCCCTAAAATTCCAGCCAAGGCAGGACCTAGAATGAATCCTAAGTTTGAAGATATTGCCATTTTTCCAAAGTTCTTACTCCTAGTTGAATCTGATGAAAGATCCGCTAAATACGCATTGGCAATAGAGATGTTTCCACCAGTAACACCATCAATAGCTCTCGCAAGAAATAACATAAGCAGTGGAATAATAACGACAAATGTTCCAAGGAAGACGATATGTATATTAAAAGAATTTGAGGGCAAAAATAAAGCAAAAAGAAATAGCAACCAACCAATAGATGTTCCTACATTACTCAAAAGAAGTATTTTCTTCCTTCCATATGTATCAGACCATTTTCCCAATATAGGGGATCCTATAAGCTGAAAAGCAGGATAAGTAGCGGCAAGCAGACCATAAATTATAGCATTGCCCCCAAATTTCATAACTACAAAAACCAAGAAAGGTAAAACAATACTAAAACCAAGGGTACCTACGAAATTAACCAATAATATAGGAAAAAGTGAAGCCTGTTTTACCAAACTAGCCATTATAGGAGTATCTACGGAGTTTCATTTAAAAATTGAGGATACAACCCGCTTTTTCATAGAGGGAAAGACGGAAAGATTCAAGCGATGATTTATCAGGGACAGCTACACTATAAATCACAACCATGTCCAATACGCGCAGGGGAATTCCTATAACTAGCTCTCGTATTGAGAAGATATTTCCGAAATTAACACCAGCGCAGCTTAGTCGCATTGCAGCGCGCGGACACGTGCGCTCGATGGAGGGCGGCGAAGTACTCTATGAACAAGGATACAGTGCTGCACCATTCTTTGTGGTTATCTCAGGCGAACTCGAAGTCGTACGACCTTCAGTTCCTGTTGAGACCATTGTGACAGTCTATGAACCAGGCCAGTTCACTGGCGAGGTCGGCATACTCTCCGGCCGGCGAAGCCTCTTCCGAGTTCGCACTACCAAGCCAGGTAAAGTAATAGAACTGAATCGGCAACAAGTGCTAGCTTTGATACAGACTGATGCCGAACTTGGCGAGATACTGATGAGGGCTTTCATCCTACGTAGAGTAGAGTTAATAGCTGCTGGTGTTGGAGATATTGTTTTAGTAGGGTCAATATATTCTGCCAGTACGCATCGGATCAAAGAGTTTCTGATGCGCAATGGACAGCCATATTCCTATATGGATCTGGAACGCGACGCTGATGTACAGAATCTGATGGATAGTTTTCAGATTTCAGCCCGTGAAATACCAGTATTGATCTGCCGAGGCCAATTGGTGTTGCGCAATCCCAGTAATCAGCAAATTGCAGACTGCCTTGGATTTAATGAATCTATTGACCAAACGCATGCACGAGACGTCGTAATCATCGGCGCTGGCCCCTCAGGACTGGCGGCTGCAGTTTATGGTGCATCAGAAGGGCTTGACGTTATGGTACTGGAAACTGGTTCTCCTGGTGGTCAGGCTGGCTCAAGCTCTAAAATCGAAAACTACTTGGGATTTCCTACCGGTATCTCCGGCCAGGATCTGGCAGCTAGAGCATATAATCAGGCTCAAAAGTTCGGTGCAGATATACTCATTGCTAGGGCCACAAGACTTATCTGCGACCGTAAACCGTACGTTATCGAACTCGAAAGTGGAGCTCGAATTCCTGCACGCACCATCGTGATTGCAACTGGAGCAGAGTATCGAAGGCCGCCATGCAAAAACTTGTTGCGCTTTGAAGGTGCGGGCGTATATTACGGCGCGACTTTTGTGGAAGCACAGTTATGTGGTGGAGAAGAGGTGATTGTGGTTGGTGGAGGAAACTCCGCCGGTCAGGCAGCCGTGTTTCTGGCGGAAACTACGAAGCACGTGCACATGCTCGTTAGGTCGGCCGGTTTAGCTGAGAGCATGTCGCGCTACCTGATTCGTCGGATCGAAGAAACTGCTACGATAGCATTACGGCAGTACACGGAGATCGTAGCAGTCGAAGGGGGCGATCATCTAGAATTCGTTCGCTGGCGCAACAATCAAACGGGACAGACTGAGGAGCACGAGATCAGACACCTATTTGTCATGACAGGCGCCGATCCAAACACCAGTTGGCTTGATGGCTGTATCGCACTAGACGATAAAGGTTTCATAAAGACAGGCATTGATCTTTCCTCAGATAATCTTGGCGCAGCAGGCTGGCCTCTTGCGCGTCAACCATATTTGCTTGAAACTAGTTTGCCGGGTGTTTTTGCAGTGGGCGATGTACGAGGCGGCAGTATCAAGCGTGTTGCGTCCGCAGTGGGTGAAGGATCAATCGCAATCTCATTTGTTCATAAAGTCCTCCAGGAATAGGAAGACATATTGCTAGTCACAAACTATGACTAACTAATTACACCCATTAGGATAGGTATATCAGCAACAGAATAGGATTATTAATAATACGTAAAATGGTCAAGGAAAATACAACGGAACATGGTTTAGAATATGTGATTTTAAACAATGATGAATCTGAGCTTTGGGAAATTGATTATGACGCAGGACATGCTGTAAATGTAAGTGACTATGTAAAGCTTGACTCGCTCAAACATGACAGCATGGTGAAATATTATGGTACAATTGAGGATTTTCTCTCAGAACAAAGAAGTTGCAAAAATATTCATTTTCATGAAACTATGAATGTTCAGACGCGTATACATATGGAATCTTGTAGTTTTGAAACCATTAGCTAGTTAGCACAAATGCTTGTTAATTATAATAGATACCAGTACTACCAAATATACCATTAGTTCTAAGCAAGTACTGAGCCATGCGTCTTTTTTTATCTGCACTACTGAATTTCACCAAACAGTTTGGGAAGCCGTCCTAATTTCACAAGTCAGCATTCTATTATGAACCATGCTAATATTATTTTTTTATCCTGGACAGTTAGCGTTAAGACTTATTTGATATAAACTACATTGTAAAATCATATGTCAGAATATCCTTATGAAGATAAAATTCAGTGATGACAGGGTAAACTACAAGACGGTATATTCCGCAGATGGAATAAAAATGGGCAAAGTTGTAGCGGCATTTTCAGATTCGTTATCGTCAAGCTAGAAAAAGAAGAAAACAACATGGAGATAAAATATGAGATTCCTAGGCTTGAAATTTCAAGTCTTACAGATGACAGAATTACCCTTAAGTTAAAACTAAATGAAATAGACGAAAAATATGAAATATCATCAATCAAGAAAAGCTCAAAAACAATGATTGTACTGCAACTATGTATGTATAGACATACATATTACTTCTCCATTAGTTTTCTATAACATGTAACCAATATCAGACGACTTTGTAGGGTATGAAAATATCATATCTTTAATATCTGTAATATTTAGTCCTAATCTGATAGCTAGTGCAAATATATTGATAATTTCTTCAGCATGTGAGCCCAATAGATGAGCACCCAAGACGCGGCCATCATTAGAATCATAATCATCGTCACTATTAGTGGCAGTAGCATTACCTTGTCTTTGTTCTACTAAGACTTTGAATCCAGAATAGCTTTCTCCTATTCTACGAGATGTGTACCAACCAGAAGTATTCTTTTCAAAATTTGTTTTGAAATGTAATCCTTGTTCTTTGGCTACGTTTTCTTGTAATCCTACTGAAGCAAGTGGTGGAATGGTAAAGACAACGCTTGGCATCCCTGCATAGTTAGGCTTTAGATGATTTCCTTTAAGCAAATTAGAGGCAACAATTTTACCGTCATAAGTTGCTACAGGGGTCAATTGTGGACCTCCAGTCCCTACTACTACGTCTCCAGCAGCATAGATAGCAGGATTTGAAACGCTCTGCAGATATTCATTAACTTTTATACCTTTTTTCTTATCATATTCTATTCCTGCAGCTTCTAGATCAAGTGTCTCTATATCAGGCACTCTACCAGCGCCATGTACTACCATGTCTGTCTCAATTATGTGCTCCTCTTTTGTTCTATTCCCATTCTCTCCGATGTAAAAAGCATTTACACTAAGTTCATTATCAGATGATTTAGCTATTCCTTTAACTTCTGTTTGCAGCCGTACGTCTATGCCTAGCTCGCGAGTACTTTGTATCAACTGACTGACAAGATCTGGATCAAATTGACCAAGAGGTTTGTTACTTCTATGTAAAATAGTTATTTTCTTTGCTCCAGCTCTGGCAGCAATATGCGCAAATTCAAATGAAATGTATCCACCTCCAATAAAGACAATCCTCTCAGGCAAATAATCCAGTTCCAAGAATTGATCACTTATTGTGACATGTTCTTCGCCAGGAATATTGAGTTTAGCGGGCTTTGCTCCTGTTGCTACAAGTATGTGTTTTCCATTAAGCATATGATCAGTAACCCCTTTTTCTGTTACTTTGATAGCAGTTGCATCAGTAAAGCGGGCATGACCATGGAATGTGTCTATTCCAGCATTGGAGAACTGATCTTCTCTTGCTTTTGGAACTGGTTCCGTAAAGGATCGCTTAAAGCGCATTAATTCTGGCCATTTGATATGAATATCTTTAGTATTGTTAATGCCTTTATTGACCATTCTATGGTTCCAATCAATGACCTCTGCTGCGCCGACCAATACTTTCTTTGGATCACAACCACGAAGAGCACATGTACCACCAAATGGACGTGAATCTATAATCGCGATTTTCCAACCAGCAGAATGACATTCCCAGGCTACTGTTGATGCTGCTACACCTGTCCCAATCACAACTAGATCATAAACGCTATCTGTTTTACTCATAGACAAACACTAAAGTAATCTGACTATCAGAAATAAGCTTTCTCCTTAACAAAGAGGATGATGTATTGCTCATTGTAAAATGGTCATTAATTTGGGAAGATGAGTATATAGCAAATATAACATCATTGTTGGGCCAAAAGTTAATTATGATAATGGTCTACTGAGTCTATGGTTGGCTGAACTCCACTCTCTTTCTTTATCACTTCCAGAACCTTTTGCCATACGTGCTTTTCAAATTCATACGCCATTACTCCTCCTACAGCTACACCTGCAGCAAGACCAATAGGTCCTCCAACTACAAGCCCCACCGCACCTGGCCATGCAAGACTACCAAACCACGCTCCAGAAGCAACTTCTACTGCATAGTCGTCTGGATTTCCAGTTATAGAGACATGAATTTCACGTAAAGAACCAATCCACACTTTTGGAGATTTATTGACTGCTACAATACTTCTTAAAGGAATAGCATTCATTGTACCTTTATATTCTGAAACTATTTGTAGATCTTTTTGGTCTTGTAGCAATTGCTTTATGCTATTGTATAGCTTGTCTAAATCTGTATTCAATCCTCTATAGTGTTGTACTTTAGCCACAAGCCAAAGTTAATTCTGGATATATTTAAACCATGAAAGAAAATTACCCCACCTAATATGGTATCAATTTATGTCATACGAAGATCGCTTATATTCTGTACAATCTAAATATCCAGTAAACCCCCAGTTCAATCAGATCAATCTGAAGTTGTGATATAATTCCTTCATTTATGCATGTATATAATCTACTTATATCTATATGATCTATTTGGTGAAGATAAAAAGAATTGGCATGTAAAACACTTTGCAATGAGTTCATTGTCATCTATTAATTGGAATGATGTCATAAATAAAGAAGCAAGAAGCAGTAATGATGAAGATTTAGGTGAAGTGCAAGAAGTAGATGAGAACTATATTTTTGTTCAGAGAGGAATCATAAGCAA
>JBKOWU010000260.1:0-14683 GCA_046724555.1 Thermoproteota archaeon
CGTATTACAAGGTGCTAATGTTATTACACATTAACATCCAGAATATCAAATGCCATGCATTCACATTTCATACCAATTATTTTTGAAATGCTAGGTTCAATATAATCCTGGCCGCCTACGAATTGCTTTATAGAAAGTCCACCGTCTGCAATCATAGTAAGAACAAATTTTTTCTCATCAATTTGTTGTGCTTTTACTGAATATATTTTCTTTTTAACAATTTTGGATTTGACTTGGTATGATACTTCCGAATTTTCAAGAATGTCTAACAAGGTTGCAAGACTTTGCTTATGTAAGTCTTGTTCGGCTTGAATAGTTATTTTTGTTTTTATGGTAAAGTGAGAAGGTAATTGAAATGAAAGCAGAGGCGATTGCTGTTTTAGGACCGCACAAATACCATTTTCATTTATGGTCAACTCTGTTTTCAACCATCTGACCTTTGGATTCGAAACCTGCAATAGAAAGGGTCTTCCATTTCCTAATACAAGGCTGTCTTTGTCTTCCCCACCCAACCACGAGAACTTTGTAGTATCTCCTTTCGTTATTTTCAACAAACTAGAGCCTATAATAGCTTCCACGCTATTCGACGGCGATACCCCCATGTAATTACATATAGCACATCCGCTGCCTGAACATTTTTGACATTTGTCTTTTTTCTGCGATATTCCTCGAATTGTCTTTACATATCTGCCAGATAGAATTATGGGAGACGATTTTACAAAAACTGTTGTTGGTAATGTATTAGTATTATTATTATTGTTGTTTTTGTTGTTTTTGATGTTGTCCGCATCAGTGGCACAATCAATAACTGGATTGCCGATTACGACGTTTATAGTAATATCAGGGGTAACGTGCTCGGCCCTCTTCCCTGTGATCTTCTGGTATTTTTTTCTAAGCTCATCTAAGAACTGTTTTTTTATATTCTCTTTTCCTCTAACCTTGAACCTTGCGCGTATTGAATCTTCTCTTTCAAAAAAGGCAGAAGCTAGGCTAGCTCCTAACAGAAAAGATTCGTATTCGAATCCCCTTGTTTCAACATCATCGCAAATTTTTTTAATAGTTGAATCTAATTGACTCATCAACCCCTGACATATGTAGCAAGAATTTGGATCGTTCTTGGGTGCGTTTATTTTTACATGTGCCCTACCATTATTCTTTCTAACCGGTGCAAATTGACGGTATAGACAATAACTGCACAGGTTATACCTTTTCTTTATCTCGTATTGTAGCACAAGCTTCTAATATTTTCTTAGTTGTAATCAACCAAGACCTAAGCGCCGTAGCATGCCTTGCATTTGCCTTCCCTTTGTTTGTTTCATCATGGACTTTGAGTTATTATACTGTTTTATCAGATCTTTAACATCATGCTCAGTACTTCCAGCACCTCTTGCTATTCTCTTTCTTCTTGAATCGTTAACTATATCTGGTGACCTTTTCTCCTCTTTATTCATTGACTGAATAATATATCTCCATTTTTCCATCTTTCCTTGTAAGGCATCAAGATCATCTTCCTTTATCATCCCTGATAGCCCAGGCAAATTATCTATAACATTTCTAAATCCCATCTTGCTTACGTTTTCCATTTGAGCATAAAAGTCCTCGATTGTTATCTTGCCACTAAGCAGTCTCTTTGTTTGGCTTTCATCAGCTTGAATTTCCAAGGTTTTAGCCATTTCGAGTAATGCTTTAATGTCACCCATTCCAAGCAATTTTCCAACAAAGCGGGTAGGTGAAAATGGTTCTAGGTCGTCGAGGCGCTCACCTGTTCCTATGAACATCACTTTTGCGTTAGTAGCTGCAGCTGATGCAAGTGCACCACCGCCTTTTGCAGTTCCATCGAGCTTTGTTACTATAATACCTCCTACCGGAGCTGCTTCATGAAATGCCTTTGCTTGATTGTAAGCTTGCTGTCCTATTGTTCCATCTATAGTTAACAGCACGAGGTCAGGTATTGCAACCTTATACATGCTGTTCATTTCTTCAAGAAGGCTTGTTTCTTCCTTGTGTCTTCCGGCGGTATCAATAATTATGACATCTATAGTTTGTGGTTTAAAATACTCTAATCCTCTCCTGACTATGCCCACTGCATCTTGGACTTCTTCTTCTTCTCCATACACATCAATGTTTATCTTGCTACAATTCATTTTCAATTGTGTAAGTGCTCCAGGTCTCCAGGTATCAGCTCCAATGACCCCTACTCGATATCCATGTCTTGTTAACCATCGTGCAAGCTTTGATGTCACAGTCGTCTTGCCACTTCCCTGAATGCCAAGCATGAGCACTATGTTTTGTTTGCCTGGCTGAAAAGAGATAACCTGATCTTCTGAGTCACGACTTTTGTCAACTACTGTAATAGTGTCTCCACTATATCCTAGCAATGTTGCCAGTTCGTTATAGAGTATTGTAACGATATGATCCTTTCGAGATAGACCTTTAGGAGGTTTTTCGTTTAGTGCACGCTCTTTTAGATTTTTGGTAATTGAAATTACTAATTTTACATTTACATCCGATTGCAGTAATGCCCTTTGCACGTCCTTACAGAGTGCATCAATCAGCTCTTCATTAACATCAGTGGCTCCAACTATCTTTTTAAGAGCACTCCTAAGACCAGTTCTTAGATTATCTAGCATTATTCAGTTACTTCTTTGGTACTAACGACGCTTCCAATATTTCAAATATTCCCCGCTGTCCATCCCAATGGATTCGTGCTCGATCGATATTGATTCTTTTTGTTTTAAATAATGGACAGTCCAGGACCAATGTTTCTGCCTCTCCTCCTTCTAGCAACAAATTAAACCCAAATTTTTTGCTTAAATATGCTAGCGTCGCTAATGAGGACCTATCTAAAGTTTTTCCAAGCCAACATCTTTCCAACCCCATTGCCGATACGCTTATAAATATGACATGAAATTTCTCAGAGAAGACTTCATTCAAGTAAGCATCTGCTTGGCTATTCCAGATAGGAGCAATCATTTCTAATCTGTTATTATCGCAAATTCTCTTGAACAATTGGTTTTGAAAGTTGCTAGAAATTGCACCATGTACTATCCCATCAATATCGAATAGAGATTTTGCTGAAATAATGGCCTCCTCTAGCGCTTTAATTTCGGCCTCCTTTGAGGTTTTATCTACTCTAAAAGAAGATATAGGCGTCTGCATCGCATTTGCCAAAAGATCTGTTATCCATGCATTTGGGTAGTGAAACAAAAGGCTCTCGTCTGAGGTTGGACGCATCGAAATCAAGCAAGCGATGTCGTGGCCAGCCTGTTTTGCTTTAAAAATAGAGAAGGTGCTATCCTTGCCGCCAGAATAAAGCGCCGCTAATCTCACTCCTTTGGTAAGATTCCTCAAGATTATAATCGTTCATGTGTTACCTGTATTCGTGATGCAGCCATGTATCCGTATATGCTAAGAAATTAATTTGGATAAATGGTGTGTAGGTATCTGAATAATCGCAATCTTGAAAGACTGTAATTAAGCAAAATATTGCAGATATTATGTGTTAGTATGTACTCTACTAGCGCATTATCATAGAATCATGTGAACCGACTGCAGCTAGCAGACGCATGCTGCTGCTTGATGGAAGTGACAAATGGAGCTATTTTCCTAAACTGTTTAAATAAAATAGGTCTTACTACATACCGTCTTTCGAAGAGATGTTTATTGTGAAGAAGCTTAGTAAGAATGGAAGCTGGAATGCTATTAGCCTAATTGATAAGAATGGCTCATTTAGGGGTGAAGCAAGATTTGAAACAAAGAAAGAGGCACAGGTTTATCTCAAAGAATACCAAGACAGAATGAGGGTCCCTGCGCAACTTAAGGTTTTCTCTGAAAATACTTGATAAGTAGTTGCATATAGATCCGAATATGTACATTGAATACCGCTCGCGACACAAAACCAATAGACGGGCCTCAATTCAATTTCAACAATTCTGCACTGAAAATTTTCGTTTCGGCAAATTGATCTTGCACATATATTATAATAATACTTCGTAAAAAATAATCGCAATGAGTTTCTCTTTTTTATATGGTAATGGAAACGTAATGCGCATTTAAAATAAAAATTGTCAACCCATTTTTTATTTTTAACCTGCAAATTCAGCCATGGTCGAAGATGAGTACTTTAGTTACTGAGATCGTGCATTTCAGGCCTGAGTCATCTAGGATCCTTTATGTGCGGCTTGCATAGCCTCCAGTTCAGACATGGTATCTTGAAGCCGAGACAGATTCATTCTGGATCGAATCTTCTGTGCAGTTTCCAAGAGTTCCTCCTGGGAGGCAACTCTTCTTTTAGGCCATTTTCCATCAGGACTGTCAGGCTTGAATCTTGGGACAATATGCACATGTACATGCGGGACTATTTGGTTGGCTGCTATTCCGTTATTTTGGCCCACGTTAAAGCCATCAGCATTAACTGAAGCTACAACTGATTCAGCTACTATGGGAACAAGTGAGTATAACCTACCAACTTCTACTGGAGGCATTAAAAGCAAATTGTCATAATGTATCTTTGGGATAACCAAGGTATGTCCTACGTTAATTGGATATTTGTCCATCAGCACCAAAAAGTTCGCATCTTGGTATACTTCTGCTGTTGGCAAATGCCCCTGAATTATCGA
Source organism: Thermoproteota archaeon (assembly GCA_046724555.1). GTDB lineage: Archaea > Thermoproteota > Nitrososphaeria > Nitrososphaerales > Nitrososphaeraceae > JAFAQB01. The sequence goes on from JBKOWU010000260.1 coordinate 4,620, forward strand.
ACAGAAAACACAGTATTGTTTCTCGCTTGCATCCAACGCAACATTTCCCCATGTAGTTTTTATATTTTTACTTTTAAACGTTCCTCGAGATTTCATCGCGTCGTAAAAACATTTGAAATTTCAAGGATCGCTAGCATTAGTTCAGCCGACAAGCTAAAAGACACAAGAGTAGGGGATGGTTCGTTTAATGATATAGGTGTTTTTTAAATGCATCACAAAATAGCGAGTAGCTAAAAGTATATACATTCTAAAGTCATAGCGGAAGTGACTTGGATGCAAACTTACGTTCTACGCATATTGAACCGCACATCAAAGAAAGCAGCTACGTACGGGATCTAGTATTTGGCTTTGGTGACGGTCTTAATACATCTCTGGGAATAGTTGCAGGTGTAGGAGGAGCTGTTATTGCAGCAGATGTCGTTATTCTAGCAGCTTTGATAGGAATGTTCACGGGAGCAAAAGCAATGGCAGTTCAGAATTATCTTGCTGTAAAATCCCAAAAAGAGGTACTCGAATCGGAAATTAAAAGAGAAGAATTTGAAATAGAACATCTGCCAGAGAAAGAACGACAAGAGATAGAAGATATATACAGATCAAAAGGATTTCGAGGAGACGAGCTCAAGAGAATAGTTGATAAAATAACATCAGATAAACAAGTTTGGCTTAACACAATGCTTACGGAGGAGCTTGGACTCAATTTGGAAATAGTAGGCAGTCCGCTCAAAGGAGCTCTGGCAATGTTTGGCGCATTTTTGCTTGGCGGCATCCTTCCAATTCTCCCTTATTTTGTTGTCAAGAGTGGATCGTTGTCTTCTATGACAGCAATTTGGATAGCAATTGCACTTAGTGTAGCATCATCGTTCATAATAGGAGCAATAAAGTCACGTATGGCAAAGAAAAATTGGCTTAAAGGAGGCATCGAGATGGCCGGACTAGGCACGGGTATAGCTCTTGTTGGTTACGGAATAGGCTCCGAATTGGCAAAAGTAGGAATAGTGAACATCCACTAATACTCATACAATGAATGATGGAATTGAACCTCAGCGTAGTTTAAGCTCCACCAGCCCTACACAAATCATGATAGTCGCCTTGTGCTGATATTAAGTCTTGATAGATATTTTAATCATAATCTGTAATGACATATCTGAATTTGCATTTTAAAACATGGTATAATAATCAACACTTAAAAATAGGACAAAATAATCCTCTAAAGATGCCTGCACACAAAACCGCGTCGCGAAAAAAGAGATTGCTCAAGCATATAAAGCAAAACAGACCAGTTCCAGCCTGGGTTATAATCAGGACACACAGAAATGTAAGAACCAATCCAAAACGACGAGCCTGGCGTAGGACTGACGTCAACGTCGGCTAGCACTAGTGGCAGTACATCAACCCGGAGGAGTAGTAAAAAAGAATGTCTAAAACTGAAGAAAGCCTAAGTCGTGTATATACAATTAACTTAGGAAAGGCCTGGTTGACTCCCATGTATAGGAGAACTGACAGGGTCATGAATATGGTTAGAGAATTTGCTATAAAAAATATGAAAAGTGACGAAGTAAAGATAGATCAAGACCTCGGCAGACATATTTGGGCAAGAGGAAAGACCAATCCGCCAAGAAAAGTACGTGTAAAAATGGTAAAAGACGAAGATGATATAGTCACGGTTTCGTTATATGAGGAAGCCGTTGAAATAGAGAAAGAAGAAGAGGAAAAAGAAGATACAAAGAAAGGAAAAGGACGTTCTAAGAAGGCAAAGAAAGATGAAAGCAAAGGAGAACAAGGGAAAGAAGATGAAGGCAAAAATAAAAACAAGACTTAGTATTTATCTTTTCGACTTGATTTAGGCATGGGTTTTTAAATTAGATGCATACGACTAGTATTATTATTACTTGTCTCACGAAACATTTTTTGTCAATTTAATCCCTCATACGCAGGGATGTCCCGGTATCCTTAATATCTGATAATGAATGAAAATAATGATGTTAGATTTATCCATGTCGTCTTCTTCATCTTCTTCTTATACTGAAGATAAAGAAATTGGGACCTATATTCTAGAATTGGAACGAAGAATAAATCGCCTAGTAAATGGAATGCTCTTGCAAGAATGATAATGACTATCACGTTAATGATACAGATGAAGACAAGATGTACATAGACTCCTGTCATATTCACGATATGTACCTAGGGTAAAGAAATTTGTTACAGTTACATAAATTAAATCTCGATATTGGCATTCCTGATCTTTTCTCCAAGATCTACTCCATGTATGATAGGGTTTTCATTTTAGAATCCTTGACCGGTCCTAAGGAGCTTTCCGAAATGACGGTTATTGGATTCGATCCTGAAATTTCAGTTACTTGTAATTCAACTAAATTTAAAGTTCACAGCAGAAACGGCAAATTGCTGCACGATTGGAAGGTGACTGAGCCCTTGAGTCAGCTAAGGAAAATAGTCCCTCACGTGGACGATAACCGGTTTAGGTTTGTGGGGGGCGCTGTAGGGTACATCGCGTATGACGCCATTAGATTTTGGGAAGATCTGCACAGCAAACACAAAAGAAATAAAACAGATTTCCCGTTGCTTGAATTCGGAATTTATACTGATGCAATAATATACGACCATCTAGAGAATCAGGCTTATTACTTTAGCACAGGTAGAAAATCTAGGTTAAAGCTAATCCAAAAGATAGCAGCAACTAAAATTCACATTCATAAGGATGCAAGAGATTTCTTTTATTCAGCTCCAAAAAGCAATATGAGCAAGTCACAGTTCATAAGAGCAGTACGCAAACTAAGAAGGTACATCTATGATGGAGATGTATATCAGGTTGTTTTATCGAGGAAGATGAAATTTAATGTAAAAGGGGATTTGCTTCACGTATACAGGATGTTGAGAGAAGTCAATCCGTCTCCATATATGTATTTGCTAAAAAATGCTGATAAATATATCATAGGTTCAAGTCCAGAAATGCTTCTACGTGTGACCAAAGATCATGTAGAATCGTTTCCAATCGCAGGAACAAGACCAATTGTAAATGACGAAAAAATAAACGAGAAACTTAGAAAAGAGCTGCTTCAGGACGAAAAGGAAATCGCTGAGCACACCATGCTAGTTGACTTGTCCCGCAATGATGTAGGTAGAGTGTGCAAATACGGAACGGTAAAGGTACCTGACCATATGTCAGTCAAAAGATTCAGTCACGTCCAACATATCGTATCGCATGTTACCGGACAACTTCAGGAGGATAAGGATTCTTATGATGCTCTGAGAGCGGTATTTCCTGCAGGCACAGTCTCTGGTGCTCCAAAAGTGCGCGCAATGGAAATAATTGATGAATTAGAACCAGAGCGACGGGAAGCTTATGCTGGTGCAGTAGGTTATTTTTCCTTTAACGGATCATGCGACTTTGCCATAACTATCAGGTCTTTATTTGTAAATAAGAATAAGGCATATCTTCAATCAGGCGCCGGTATTGTAATGGATTCAGTTCCTGAAAATGAGTGGAAGGAGACTGAGCAAAAAGCCAATGCCATATTATCAACTCTGAAGAGGAGCATGGACTAAGTACTAGATGCTAGTTAGGCATGAAACTAAAATTGCGATAGAGGGAAGTCAAACCAAAATATGGCTAGTTAGCGACAAGATCTGTCTGACGATAGAAAAAGATTTTAGAAAGAAAAATCTGCGACTAGCGTTCTCTCCACAAAGCCTTTGTCTTGGCGAGTATTACTAGCCCCACAAGATATGCAATTTGAACTCCTAGACCTAGTGGAACAGACCATTCTTTTGGCGTTGGCAATCCCATGGTATATTGTACTATGATTGAGGCATGTGTAGTAGGAACCGCATAGGAAAGGTACTGTAGTGCTAGTGGCAAACGGTCAATTGAATAATAAACTGGAGGTATAACGGCTAGGATCACGTTCACAAAAGAGATTAACTGAGTTGCATTTCTCATATGTAGCATATGAGAGGACAAAAAAAATCCCATCGCTGACATTGCTCCCCAGATTAGAAAGATATTGGAGAAAAGCAAGGGAAAGTTTGTAATTGATGTCCCAAAAGACATTACAAGTATAATGAGAACAATTAAAGCGGGTAGCCCGAATAAAAGTTCAGAGAGGGAAAGACCTGTCATGTATGTTAGTGGTGAAACTGGTGATGCAACAAATACATCTTGTATTTTATACTCTGTCTTGTAAAATGAAATATCCTGTCCGAGTGCAAGTCCGTATCCTACCAATGCCATAACAAGGCTACCTGTGACTGCAAACTGTACGTACTGACCATTACTTATTACAAAAAGCACAAAAAGTAGCGAAAATGGGCTAATAGCAGTAAATACCATCGACATTGGATTTCTACGAAGCCATAGAAATCCTGTCAGATAGGCAATCAAAAATACCTGCCGAATTGCAAGAGGTGTTTTTAGCCGCATATTCAACTTGTGCTAATTTCTTTTAGTATTAAATAAATATCTATAGGACACTACTGTTTGATGATTCACCTTTGCAATAAAGGATTAGTTAAATGCCTAATGTCCAGGAAAGCGTACAGTTTTTTCATACTAAAAATTCTCTTTCGAAGTGAAGAGCATGCATTTATTTTGCCAAAAATTTCTCATCCGAGGGGAGCTTGGCTGGCAAGCAAGATGGTCCTCGTGCCATATGCTATGATAGCAATAGTGGCTGCTATAGTGAATATTGTGACGCCTTCTTCCCATCGCCTGTTCTGTCTAAATTCAAGCAATATTACTCTTAAACCGTTAAAACCATGAATTGCAATAAGTATTAGAATAGACTCTAAGAGTAAGGCATATGGAATATAGTGGTAGTTCGCTATAACATTTTGATACTGCAAACTTGCAGAGAATGGCATAAGGAGGCGCATAATTATGTGAACTGCAACAACAGAAATAGCTGCTATGCCTGTTATGTAATGTATTTTCATTATTTGGCTTTCGTGAATCATCATCTCATTTGGTGCCTCTCATTGATCTCAACAATCTCTATCTTCCTTTCTCCTTCGTATCCTATTCTGTCCCAAACAGTATATTTGCACCATATATCATCGCCGCTAGGGCCAAAATTAATGCAATCCATATTCCAGATTTTTGCCGGTAGTTAAGAGATGCGGCATCATAGGGATAATCTGGTCTACCAGGAGTCCCGACTCCTTTGCCTGCGTGTGTGAATATGAGCCTAATTCCATTTACAGAATGAAAGGTGCTTGTTCCTATCACTAGTATCAAGAATATATGTCCCCATGGGGTCTGGGTCAGCTCCAGCATGGCATTCCATGCACTCTGACCATTTGTTAAAGAGCTTGTTTCATATACATGACCTATAAAGTAAACTAGCAAGAAGACACCAGTCAATCTTTGAAACCAATATGATACTCTTTCCCATCCATACCGGGTAGGATTTAGCCACCCTCTAAGTCCCTCGCGGTTGTCTCTATTGCTATAAACATTATCGCTTCTTTTTGTGTTTTTTCTGTCTTTAGAGACCTCCATCAGTACTTTCTCTCCATTGGTGCGTAACGTGTAAACGTTACAGGATGCCATGCCATTCTTGGTTCCACTTCAGCTGTTCCTGCTCCCCCCTCTGCTGTCGAAAAGTAAGCAAGCGTATGCTTAAGGAAATTTATATCATCCCTGCTCTGATAGTCAGTACGCGCATGTGAACCCCTCGATTCACGCCGATTATAGGCACCCATCAACACTACTTCTGCAACCCTGAGCATAGAATCCAACTCCATAACATTTATGAAATTTGTGTTATATTCCTTTGCTTGATCGTCCACATGCTTCCACGTCTCCGCTTTTAGCTGCCTTAATTTCTTTAAAGCCTCTGCAAGACCGTTTTCATCTCTAAATACATAGGCTTTAGAATCCATCATGTCTGTCAGCTGTTTTCTTATTTCGTAAGGATTTGCCTCGCCTTTGCCCCTAAAAATTCCGTCGTATATTCTTTTTTCTTCATCTTGGATCGGCTGCTCTGAGATGGATATTGCGCCGTTACCTTGCTTTAGTGCATATTGCGCTGCGAGCTCACCTGTAATTCTTCCCCACACAAGACATTCAGAAGTTGAATTTGCGCCTAACCGATTTGCCCCATGAACACTATTACATGCTGCTTCCCCTGCTGCCCATAGTCCAGCCATTTCAGTCGCACCATCGATATTGGTATGAATCCCACCCATCATATAATGGCATACAGGTCTTACCTCTATTGGTTCGTCAATTATATCAATTCCAGAGAATTTTATTCCTATTTCATGAATCCCAGCAAGACGTTGCTTTATGGTCTCTGCCCCAAGATGAGTCAGATCTATTTTTAGACAATCTGCACCAGACTCGTGTTTGAATCCCCTACCTTCTTGGATCTCTCGTATCATTGCCCGAGATACCACATCTCTTGATGCTAGTTCAAGCTTAGTAGGAGCGTACTTTTTCATAAATCTCTCACCTTGATTGTTAATAAGGTAGCCTCCTTCGCCTCGGGCTCCCTCTGTGATCAAAATTCCAGACGGCAGAATTCCTGTTGGATGAAACTGAACAAATTCCATATCTTTCAGGGCGGCTCCTGCACGGTATGCAACATCCAACCCATCAGGAGTCGAAGAATAGGCATACGTAGAAAAACTGTAAATTCGTCCGGCACCCCCAGTACAAATTATTCCTGCTGGTGCCTTGATTTTGTAAAAGTCTCCGGTTTTCATTTCAATTGCAGTTATGCCTCGGAATCTATTCGCATCTGTAAGGATGCTTGTGCAGAACCACTCATTGTAGAAGTGTATATTGTCATACTTGAGACAGGTATCATATAAAGTCTGCATCTCGTAAAATCCGACTTTATCCTGCGCGTAGGTTGCTCTAGGATAAGAGTAACCACCGAATTGGCGTTGGTCTATTCTTCCACTTTGTCTTCTTGACCATGGCATTCCCCAGTGGTCTAGCTGATATATTTCGAATGGCATGCTACGCACAAGTCTCTCCGCAACATCCTGATCAGCCAAAAAGTCACTTCCTTTGATAGTATCATATATGTGAGCCTCTTGATTGTCTCCTTCTTCTTCGAAGATAACCGCGGCCGTTCCACCTTCTGCTGACACGGAGTGGGAACGCATAACCTGCACTTTTGAGATTACAGCAATGTTGAGATTCCGGCTCATAGCCGCAGCTGAAATTGCCGCCCGTAAGCCAGCAAGACCAGAACCGATAATTAGGATATCATGAGAGATAGTATCAGTCAGAGAACATCAACACCCCTTGATGTATCATGAGCTGCAAATCTTGTTCAACCAAATATTCCTTACAAATGAGCTGTTTGGTCAAACACGCTAATATATTTTTATATTCATCTCTGTTTACTAACAATATCATATACGGATATTTCGGTTACATGATAAAGTCCGCTGAATGAAATAATAGTATTACTTTGCTTCCTCATTTGCTGCCTCTATGAAGTACAACATTATGTATAGCGTGTGCGACTATCCTATAGGTCCAAAATTGAGGAGCCATTTTTGTTCGAATATGGCTTAGTTATATCATCTATAAATATTGATGGAAACTATGAATAGGGTTACATGGTTGCGAAGAAAAAACATGAGAATAGTGATCCTGACTTAGGAACATACAAGAAATCGACAGGAAGAGAGTTGAGCGTTAACGAGGAAGCAGGTATCCGGTTAAACACCCTTGTGCAGCTTTTGCATGATAAAGGAGTAATAAACAAGAAAGAATTTGAAAGCAGAGTGGCAATGCACCTACATGAAATTTCAAAGGCTACTGCTTTTAAAGAAATGGATGAAGAATTGTGATGTGCTGGGTTGACATCAAGTAGAATACGCTTACTAAGGTACTATTTTGTGATGTAACACCCATTTGGACTTATTGCTTATGATAATCCTAAGTAAGGTTAACATTACTCAATGATTAAGCTTCTTAAAATATTCTTTTGCGCGTGCACCCATTATTGATCCTGTAACCTCAAACGTTTCTAGGCCTGGGACTATGGCCCTCACAACTGGAATGCCGACTTTAGGATTTGTTAAATCAACGATTATCGCCCTTTTTAATCCTGCCCTCTTAAGCCTGCTTAGTATTAGGCGGATGTCGTCCAAAATGTCGGTATTTATATATGTTTTAATTTCGTGGAATTTCATGATGTTGTTATTTTTCTTCTTCTCCTTCCTTTGACTGAAAGATCTCAACGATAAATCCATGAACGGCCACTTCCTCTTATAAATCTCATCATAGTCTTTGTATTGTATTTTTTTCAAATCGTCTCTTGCCCCTTGAATATTTACCGCTCTCGTCTGCGAAAGTTCTGTTATTGCACGGACTAGAGCTGTTGTTGAATCAATATGTGTACCGTAACCCTTGGCAAAATAACCATAATTATTTGTTATCCATTCGACACTACTAGCGACAAATGTCGGAATGCCGATGTCCTTTTGTGTTATATCTTTTATCAACAAGCTGATACCTGCATCAGTAAATTTTTTTAGCAAATAATTAATTGGCTCGGAATCCTTTACAGCTTCAGAGATATCGACTTGGGAGAAGATGTTAGGATCATCTACGAATTTCTCGGCAGCAGGAATTCGATAGATGGGATACCCACCATGCTTGGGTTTTCGTAATTCATCAGTTATTTGCTCTAAAATACTGTACGGTATAGACGATGCACACAAATCAGCTATGCTGGATGCGTCTCTTTCTATGACCTCGCACAAAGCATGACACACAGCCTCTTCTAATACATTTCCAGATGCCAGACCATTAGTATGAGACTCCGGAAAGACATCAAATGCTGGAGGTTTCGCACGATATTTAGATAATACAAGTTGTACAGGCACCAATACGTTTTCATTGTTCTGTAAATCAAATCCAGGCAAAAACTCGGTAATAGAATTCTTGTCATCATATGAAGGATTAACAAATTCTACAACTTCATCAGGATGCAAGACTTTACTGTATGATCTGGATAACTCATCATATGTACCTCGGATGAAAGTCCTGGAACAACTCTTAGAAAGAGAAGAATATCTTTCCATTGCTTCCATCAAGGCACTTGCTTTGGCATCAGGTCTGGTTAGCCCCTTGCCACTATAGACCCAAATAAAATCTTCGGTGCCTGGCAGTATTGCGGAATAATTAGGTATATACAATTTATCCAAATACGTGATGTCCGAAATCCTTGTAACGAAGTTGTTGCATATTGGTATAAGATCCGATATCGTATCCTCTGAGGATTTTGTTCTTGTCAATACCCGACCGCAAGGTGTAGTATATTTTTTTCTATTCTTAAGTTTTAATGACCAGGTTGAAGTCGTCTTAACCTTTATCAACTTCTCACATTTTATTTTTTTGATGTTATCATCGAATTAAGAATTCGATGCTATTTTTGGTATATTGAGTGGAAGCCTCAACACGAATTCGTATCTTACATTTTTTGCACGACCTGTTTATTTGTGCTAATTCCATAATTAGATTAATTATGGATGCTTCTGCAAGTACGAGCTGAGTCTCTTCCTCATTACAATATCACGTAATGATAAAAATATCCAAATACTAGGAAGATATATCTGTAGGTCGCAGAAAAGTATATTTTGGAGAGAAACATGAAAACGCATACGATTAGTAAATCTTTTCTAATAATATTTCTTATTGCACCCATAGTTTTATTTGGCCAATCTATGGTTGCTTATAGCATTTTGTTTACACCACAAACTTACCTGAAAAATTCTTCGCCTTATGGTACGCCTTACTCAGAATGGATAGCGAAGTGGTGGCAGTGGAATATCTCTGTACCTACGGCTGAACATCCGCAAACTAACCCAAAAACCACATGTGCAACGAAAGAATCAGGGCAAGTATCTTTCCTTGTTCAAAGCTATCAAGGTCCTAACCAACACTATTCATGCACAATTCCTGCAAATAATGCAATTATGGCTCCCGTATCGAGTGGATCATGCACGTCTATAGAGGCACACTCGACTAAACTGTCGGACCTAATAGAGTGCGCCACAAAGGGGGACCAAAATCTCACGTT
>JBKOWU010000097.1:0-3588 GCA_046724555.1 Thermoproteota archaeon
TAAATCTTCATCCCAAAATATGCCTTTTGATGCCTTCTCTACTATCATGTGCAGTTTCCTATGACTATCAGGTAGGCTACGATAAAAGGTAATGATCTCTGGAAGTGGTGGCAAGGTATGAACTTGAGGTAATCTAAAATCGATAACATGTGCAAACTTTGCCATTCTTTTGCATGCAGTTCTTTTCTTCAAATCAAAGTTTTCGAGTACAAGCTCAGAAGCACATTTTTGCTCTTTATCTTCAGATAGTATAAGAGTAGCAAATGATTCTACTCTTCTCTTTACTTCTTCATGCCAAGTATGATGGTCTATCCAAACCAAAGTCCACTCATAACTTTTCAATTGAATGGCAGCTTCTTCTATTGGCTTAAGATCTACATGACTATTAACATTTAAATCGGAAAATACAATTGTACCACTTTTATTGGATCTAATAACATTAAATTTTATGATATCAGCTGCTCTTTGCATATTCTCATATCCGTAATTTGTAAGGAAGACTAAGGTATCCGGAAATGCATTCTTGAGAATTGCACCACAAAACAGACCATCAACATCCTGTCCGTGTGTGATGGAAAGTATTCTCCTTTTCTTAATGCTGTTCATCTTGGCTCCAAAATTTCAAAGTTGGCATATATGTCAAGCTGTACCATGAATCTAATTGTGTATAATTTTTTAAATGAGAAAATTTTGGGCTAACAACTATTATTACAGCTCTGTCCCCATCCCAAGAAGATTTTATCAAAATAACCTATTGAATAGTTAATTTTGCTTTCTTAAATTGTTATGCAGCATGAGGTGTAATACATATCATGAGGTATCGCCGCATGCAATTTATTTTTGTTTATGGGATACCGACTTTATAAACGCAAATCTGGATATGCAAAAGTATGTCATCTGATATATCAATAGTAATTAGTAATTAATTACAATCAACCAAATAAAAGCAAGAAGTTGCCTTGATCGAAAAGATCATTTTCTCTGAAAAGAGCAAGTAAATATAATTTTCTCAGCTTGCAGCCAGTGACAAATTAAAGTTCTTTTGTAAGGTCCCATCCATATCTTAATTGGGTATAGAAACGGTTATCTTTCTTGGTATGGTTGCGGCGCAAAGGTTCTCGTATGCAAATCTCATGTGCAAATACTATCTTCACTTTAGTATACAAAGGCAATTATATATGATGGAAATATTTGTATTAATCATGAAAGTCAACCTGTCTGTTACTGATAACAATAATCGGGCTAGTAATACTACGCAGATAATGAACCCCTCTAGCAATACAAAAATGAAATGCTGTCCAATTAATAACACTTTCAAAATCATTGGTAAAAAATTTACAATTCTAATCCTAAGAAATATGATAAATAGTAACCAGAATAGGTTCAACCAATTATTAAATTCCATCGAAGAGAGTAATCCAAAGACCTTATCAGCAAGACTTAAAGAGATGGAGAAAATGGGACTAATAAAGCGTAAGGTATACTACAATCAAAGTCCAGTGAGAATAGAATACTATCCAACAGAAAAAGGCCTAGCACTGCAGCCTATTTTGGATATGATGGCTGCGTATTCCATGAAATATTGTAGTAGAGATGTTTTCAAAGATTCTAAACCAAGAGAATTTAAACAGGTATATGGAAGAGAGATCGAAACTGAAATTCCCAGGTAAATATGAATAAACAAGTTAACCATGAATGCATAGTATTTTTTTTATTTTTGTTAAAGAATTATTCTTATTATTATGAGAAAACAGCTTTACCGGTAGCTGAATAGATTAATATTTTATTGGTTAAATCCCATGTCTATTTTATAATTGTGTTCAAAAGAAGCAGATTAATTCAAATGATCTCTATGTCTGTCTGTCTCCCTGTTATTTCCATAATATACTTCATATGACCTACTAATATTGCACTGTTATGTTGCTTCAACCAGTTGCTTTTTGTTTGTCCTTCTTGGAAGTTTGCCACCATTCCAAATAAGCATCATGCTGTAAGCTTCTCTTATCCTTATACTGAGTTTCTCCGCTTTCACGTAGTTCTTCTATTTTCTCTCTTGAAGCAAAGAGTCCACAGCTTTTGCATACAAAATTCTTGCTAACAGAATCAAATTCTAATTTTCCACCACATTCTGGACAGAAATTTGCCAAATGATTATGATCATGCAGCTCACTATAAAAGCCTTGTGAAATGACTGCTTTTGGAGAATTAGTAGTGCTATTCGTTATATGATCATCCATCTTCTATGCATAAATCGTCACCAAATTATACTAACTAAATACACATGTGCTTATGATACATATCTATATGATTGATGGCCAGTCATCTGCAGAACAAGATATTATATATAAAGAATTACCGCCCCATTCCTGAATAAATGAGTGCGCTTAGACTTGTTACTATTTCTCTAATTTTGATCTAATATGCCATCTCTTGGCTAGCCAATCAATAATTACCTATTTGATATACAAAACAGCATCATCATCATCATCATCTTTATTTTGATAGTAAGAGCCTCAATCCAATAATAATATCTTATAGCTAATTAATACCATAAAGCATACAAATTATCTAATTCGATCAAAATCTCGGTGCGTGGACTTTGGTCGTCATTCCGCAATGGAAGCGGTCAGTTCGCCCATCAAATGCCAGCACCGAGATAATTAAATATTTGTGACATTCAGAATTAAACTGTTTTGATTGTTACTAATTCTTTATCTGCATCAACGCAGATTTCCATTTCAGATTCTAAGATAAACGATGACGGTTTTTCTAACATATCTACAAGTGGGATGTCTGAAATTGCACAGCCAGAAGCTGTAATTATATCGGCATTGTTTATACATATTATAGCACTGGGCGCCACTCGGTTTATCTTTAATGAATATATAGCATATGCACCAACGCTACTTCCGATTGCATTTGGAAATACCAGAATGATATCTTTGATTGATTTGTCATATAATTCATGATGCTTGTCTATTATAGTAGCTGATTTGGTATCTACCATTGCAAGAAAGTTAATAACATTGTTCGTAACAAGTGCTTTGCTTATGCCAATTCCTGGCACAATTTTTCTACAGTTAAGCTCCGTATGCATACTACCACCACTAATCCGTATATTCTTTTACAATTGACTTCATATCTTTAAGAGCAACTCCAATTCTATTGGAATGATTCAGATAGTATGCACCCTTTATACTATTGGCAATTACTGAATCAAAATCATTTCTGGTAATGAGAGGGGTAAGGCAAGTACATGAATCACATATGAATTCCACTCCTGATTTCTGTATCTTATCAATTAAACCGGTATTTGCAGCCTGGTTATAAACTGCCCTAGGACAGAAAATCATACAACGTTTTAGAAACCTTTTACTCTCTACTAGCTTTGAAAGAAAATTTATCTCATTTATTCCGAGCTGCGGGCTTCCAAGAACGATAATATCCCCATCTTCTGCAGTATTAATTTCATCCTTAATTGTGTTACTCTCTTCTCTACCGTATGAAATTACTTCATTTGTCTTCTCTTCAGATGTAAACATTCCACAGATTCCTGATGTACCTATCGCTGCTGAAAGGGATTTCATA
>JBKOWU010000067.1:0-5360 GCA_046724555.1 Thermoproteota archaeon
ATTTAGAGTACATGTAGATGGTAAAGATGCAACCTTTAGAGAGACAGCTAATAGCAAAACAACAAGAACTTTATCAATTCAATTTAACAAGGATGCTAAAGTTATAGATATAATAGGTAGTACAAGTACGGTACGGTAATAATATACATTTTTTGAAAATTATCCGATGAAAGTAAAGCTTTGGTGTAAAAACCTGTTCTCGACCATATGCATACTGGCACTATGATGCGCGATTTTAAACATTTTACACAGCTCTACATCACATCGACTTTCAAATTGTGCTCTTAATAAATTAGTGCATTTGTTACCTTGTATTCTACACAAGATCTTAAAGATGACCACATTACTTTGAGAAGGGTAAAGAATATCCTTGAAAGATGCTCAGATAAGCTTTATGCTAACGCAAATATTCCAATAGAAGATATAGAAATTATTTCTGTAGTCATAGAAGAGTTCGCAGACAAATTTCATCATGGCAAAGAAGAACAAGCCTATTTTCCAGAGACTAAAGGCAATGATAGATTCGAAGAAGATATACGTAAATTTCTAATTGAACATGAACTAGGCAGAAGAATTGCAATCATGCTTAGAAGAGAATTAAATATTTGGAAGGAGAATAAAAACAAAAAGATGCAAGCAGCAAAGGAAAGAGAAAAAGGAGCAGAGGTGTCAGAACCAGATAAGAAATTATTAATAGAAAATACGGATTCAGAAATAAAAGAACCGACAGCAAGATTCCTCAAGTCATATGCCGTATTTATAGCCGATCACACAGGAAAAGAGGATAAATTTTTCGATTTAGTACAAGAAGCAAACATCATATCTGAAAAAAAAGATCAAATGCTATTGAAACATTATGAGGCATGCAAAAACCAAATAGGCGGTAAGCTCAAAATCGAACAAATGATGCGACTAATAGAATATCTAGAAGGTACATGGTGGATGAAAAACAAATGATAAAACACAATACATAATGGTATTGAAAAACGATTTTGGTCCAGGTACTGGTAATGCTGGCACACTATCGGATTAAATTACTATTCTTAGTTATTGAGTGTTTACGCGTATTACAAGTAGACTGTTACCTCAAAAGCAGCGGTTAAAAACAATTTATAAAGCAATTATCAACATCAAACCTAAAATATTATAACATCATATTATGCTAAGAAATCGATTGTTTAGACCATTATATTTGCTGTCAATCTTGTCCATATTACTATTGACTTTGATCATAACTCCAGAGCTTACTTTTAATTCTGTTGTTAATCATAATAATCTACTAGCTTTAGAGCAGAAGATTGCTGCAGCATATGCACAAGGTTCTGCAAACAATATTGATAAAAGTTATGAGATTTTTGGCGATCCTATAAATATTAGCAACAATCCTAGAGATTCAGTATATTCACAGGTAGCGACATATAAAAATAATACATATGTGGTATGGGAAGAAGAAACTGCCCCAGATACTACGACTACAACTATTAATGGGGAATCTTCTAGTCGCGGTTCTACAAACTATGACATATACTTTAAGAAAAGCACAGATGGAGGATTAACTTTTAGTAAAGCTATCAACATTAGCTACAATGCAGGCTTTTCACAGCATCCACAAATCGCAGTATCTGGGAGCAATGTGTACTTAGCTTGGACCGATGATACGTCACCCAACAAAGAGATATTATTTAGAATGAGCAGTGACGAAGGATCTAGCTTTGGTAGGACGATCAAACTAAGCGATGGCGTCGGTGAATCATATAACCAGGAAATATCTGCATATGAAAATAACGTGTACGTAGTCTGGGAAAACAAATATAGCAATACTAACCATGTTGGAGATACTAGTAATACTAATACAATGGTCATTAATAACGGTATTGACGATGCTTCACATACAGGAGATAAAAATGCGATTAGCAACTTTGAGGACAGAATACTATTTAAGGCGAGCACAGATGGAGGAATTAGTTTCAAAAATGAAAAAATTATAACAACTCGTGTGGGGGAGGTTGCACAAATGTATCCCAAAATTGCCGCCACTGGAAATAATGTCTATTTGACGTGGAGTCTGGGGATGCTCACTTCTAGAGTGCAAGACAGAATTAGTGATTATCAGATCGATGGCATAGACCGAGAGCAGGGAATATTTTTTACAAAAAGCTCCGATCGCGGAGAGAGTTTTACCAATATAGTTAAAGTGAACAGCAGGGCGAGTCATGCCGGAGAATCACAAATAGCTGCCTCTGGAAATAAAGTATATATTGTATGGAGTGGAAACTCTGACAATCTTGTACCTAATGATCTTTTCTTTATAAAAAGTATCGATAATGGAAATAATTTTACAACTGAGAGTTCACTTAGCAAAAAAAGCTCGCTAAACGCTGAATTAGCAGTAGATGGGAATAATGTGTATATAATCTGGCAAGATTTTTTAAGACCCAATAATCAGGAGATCTTAATTAAAAAAAGCAGCGATGGTGGAGAGACATTTACAGATACATCAACAAACATAAGTAATAACAAAGGCACCTCTGAATGTCCTTCGATATCGATATCCCAAAATGTTATCTACACTCTATGGGAGGACGACACGCCTGGAAATCATGAAATATATTTTGCTAGAAGTTATAATGATATACTATCTTAGCAAAGATCTCGTCATATACTATACAGGTCATATATACAGAGACAGTTCTTGGCAGTGAACTAGAATTAGTTAACTAACTACCATCCATTTTGTTTTAGTTATTGTCAAAATATAATTATTTATTATTTATTATTTATTTGCCTATCAAATCATACATGTGATTGATATAAAAATAAAAGGAAAAAAAGGAAAATCGCTTTTTTGTCGCGTTTTTGTTGGTCTGTCCTTTTAATGTGTCTTTTTTGTATGTTGTGATCTTTCTACTGACTTAGTGGTTTTGCTAGTGCGTCTAAACTGTATGTCACTGTAAACTTATCGCCACTCAGTGTATGAAATGCAACGGCATTACCTACAAATCTCATAGAACCTGACGCTACAGGCGTTCCACTATTTGTCTTTACTAGCGATATTGCAACTTCTTTTCCAGGGCCTGTTGGTGCTGTTAACAATGTACCATGAGAGGAATCAGGTTTTAGAGTCGAATTGTATCCATGTAATACAACAACCTCTACTGGTTTACTTGCGGTCCATGTCACAGTGCCTACCCACACTTTACTATCGTCTCTTGGTGGAAGTGCCATCACTAGCTGATGCGCTGAATGACCAGGTAATGGATCTACGGTTGATTCTGCTGTCTTTTGAATTGTAACAGTGTCTGCCTGTTCACCACCACTACTCGTTTGCTGCTCTTGCGATGCTGATTGGTCATCTGTACCACCTTGTTGTGGAGTTATACCGGGAACCTGTGCACTTGCAGTTAATGCTGACGACGTAATCGAAATGGCCAGAAGAGCCATCAGCGATGTCAGAGCCACTATATTCAGTATAGAGATACTTTGTCTTTTCATAGCGCTAATTATACTAGCGCTTATATATATAACATTTACACATAACAATGAATATTACTGTGAGTTATAGAGATACAAAAAAATCAAAGAGATGAAATTCAATGTTAAACGGAATATGTATTTATTGCCATGAACCGTGTAGTTAACTGGTTATCATATCTCTCATTTTGCTTTTGTCTCACGCACTACAGGAATAGTTTGGAAACGAAATGTCAGGAGATGAAACGAAAGAAAAAAAGATGACATGCGTGCTAGGTGGATTTCCTTAAGAATTCCAATGTCTTTTGCCAAGCATCTACAGTTTCATTTGGGGCGTAATTAGCTCCAGAGGGATTTGCAAATGCATGTCCTAATCCTTTGTATATGTGGATTTCATTTGGAATACCAATACCATCTAGTGCTGCTTTGAATTGCTGTATATTAGACACCGGAATAGCTTGGTCTTTATCCCCAAATATTCCAAGTACAGGCCATTTTATCTTTGAGAGTTGTTGTTTATCTGTCACTAATGGAGTTCCATAGTATAATATGGTTGCAACTAGTGGATGTTGTTCGCTATGTAATGCTAGTTGCAGAGATTGTCCTCCACCAAAACACCAACCAATAGATGCTATTTTAGAGCTATCTACAAAAGGAAGGGAACTTACATAGTTTACTGCTGCTTGTATGTTAGAAATTGTTGATGCAGAATTACTTCTTGCAGAGCCAGCTAACTGCTGAGCCTGTTGACTTGTTTGAGCTACTTGTCCCTTGAACAGATCAACTGCTAATACTACATATCCTTCTCTTGCCAACGTATTTGCCATGCTCTTGATGTAGTCATTTAATCCCCTATTTTCATGAATCATTATTACAGCCGGAAGTTTTTTGCCAGTACTAGCCGAGGGATATGCTAGGTAACCAGAACTACTGTCAAAGTAATTGACATCTCTTTTGATTTGTAGTCCTTCAGTAGCATTACTAGCGCTAGAAGTGTTAGTTATAGCGATATTGGATGCGGCTGCATTATTTGTAATATTGATATCATTAGCTGCTAATGCATTCAACATAGCAGCATTTGTCTGAGCATATGCATCTGGTATTGCACCGTGGTTGGCGACGTTCATTGGCAATGCTACCGATGCAATGAATAACGACAGGGAAATTAAAGTTAGGCTAGTTTTTCTCATTATGATTGTATTTATTTTCATATCTACCTTTCTATTAGGCAGTTGATTGATTAATGAAAACATTATTCTTCGGAAATATGTGGTAAACTAGTTATTGCTTTTAGCAATTTCCTACAGTGTTATCTTACATACTTATTGAGAGCAATAGGATATTACTGATATTGAATTCGATTACTATTTTTGATCCGTGATTTATCTATAAACTGCTAAAATGATAATGACTCTATAGATATAGATAAATTATGTCGATAGATATGTTAAGCACTCATAATCTCGATTATTAAAATTAAAATTATATGAACTTAAATCCTTGAAAATAAGTGCGTAGTTCTAGGTTGATATAACAGCAACGGATATTATGTAAGTGTAAGACATATAGTCATAAGAAACTCACTTGCACGTCCAGCTTTATGTGGACTTTGGTACGTTTACCCACCCTCAATCACTTGGTGTCCGAAAAGCGCACCATGGCTTGCACCGTAACTAAATACTATAATGACCATTATCGCTGTAATGGTAAGATTACTACTCATAAGAATATTAAAACAAGAACTTCAAAGATGTCTCAAATAAAGATTATGACAAGTAACCACTATTTATTGCTCGTTTTATCTGTGGCAGCAATCATGATTACATGCATTTCGACAGAATAACTAGTCAATAAAACAAATAGTCATAGCTTATTTACCTATTTTTTTC
>JBKOWU010000319.1:0-9275 GCA_046724555.1 Thermoproteota archaeon
ACGTTTTTATTTTCCCCAAGCCGTAACCATGGAGTAATGATCATAGGATCAATATTACCAAAGTATTTTTTGTAACCCTCGTTCATTTTAATATGGGAAGCTGTAGTAGTAAGGTACTCTGAAGATAATCTAAGAGGTTTATTTTTCTTTGCAAAGTCTGTAATCAAGGAAGTTAAATCTTTGATTTCATCAAAGCTTTCAGGAATAGCTATTACCTGTCTTACCCGTCCATATTCTAAATCAAGCAATATTTTGACATCAGCATTGGCCTCCCTGATCCAATCTTTGCCTGTAATTCCAACATCATAGAACCCTTCTTGAACATATGTTGGAATTTCCTGAGGTCTAAGAATTTTTACTTCAATTTCTGGATCGCTGAGGCGTATTCTATAAGTACGTCCTTTACCCACTATAGTTTGCCATGCCTGCTCAAGGATTTTGAATGTAGCTTCTTCAATGCTACCCTTTGGAACTGCAAATTTCACCATAGGCATAATATATAATTGAGTAAAAAATTAGTATCATAGGAGATATATACTTATAACAAGTAGCCTTTTTCTCTATCACTTTCAATATTTATGCAGTAAACTTCAAGCACCCTTGTTTTTCAAATGCATCGGAAAAAATGATTTCATATATATGTAGCAGATAGAATTGAATACAGTAGTAAGGTATCCTTATGAAGGAAGCATAAGAACATAACAAATAACAAAAACACATCGAACTCATCTTTATAGATCTGTATAAAAGGTATTTAGGTTAATTTCTATTCATTACTTAGTTTTTCTGGATAGTGATTCTAGAATTTCCTTTGCACGATTTATATTTATATTGTTTTCCGCAGCTATTCTATTTGCGACAATATCAATCAGATCACCCTCAGCTCCTGCCACAGTAGCAATATTTCTTGCATGAAGTTTCATATGGCCTCTTTGTATACCTTCTGATGCTAAAGCTCTTATTGCAGCCAGATTTTGAGCTAGACCGCTAGCAGACAATACCATCGCAAGATCTTGGGAAGTTTTAACGTTCAAAATTTTTAATGCCACCTTAACTATAGGATGAACCGACACTATTCCACCTACTGTTCCAACTGCCATTGGCAATTCTATTTCTCCTGCCAAATCACCATCTTTGGTTTTATACCACTTTGTCAATGACCGATATGTCCCATCTCTAGCTGCATATGCATGTGCTCCTGCTTCAATTGCACGAAAGTCTTGTCCTGTAGCCAATGCTACTGCATCAATTCCATTCATTATACCTTTATTATGAGTCACGGCACGATACGTATCAGAATATGCAAAGGCATATGCGTACAAAATTCTCTTCACAATCTGCTCTCCTCCTAGCTCGCTCTTATCGAAGATTGCCCTACACCTTACAAGTCGTCTCGTTGCATAATTCGAAAGTATTTTTAGTATAGCTTTGCCTTCTGTTAGCTCCTCAATCCTTGGTGAAATGATTTCACACATTGTATTTATTGCGTTTGCACCCATCGCATCTAATGTATCGATAATTAATTCTACAACTAACATTTCTCCCATTTTGTTTTGGCTTTTATCATGTATTCGTCTAACTCCCAAATCTTTTGCTATAACAGATTTGCTTTTTGAGTTTGCTAAATTGAGCAGGTGTTCTTTATTAAACAAGATCTTCTTTTTTGCAGATTCCACAGAAGTAGGCAAAGAAACTAATTGTACTTGGCCGATCATCAACGATCTATCGGCTTGTGCTGTAAAACCTCCTTTTATTTTTGCAATTTTAGCTGCTTTGCTTGATGCAGCAATAATAGACGGCTCCTCTATAGCCATCGGCAGGACATATTCTTTACCATTGATCACAAAGTTTGTAGCTATACCTAGAGGAAGAATTAGCATACCAATTGCATTTTCTATCATTCTGTTGGCATCATCAAAATTGAACACCGACGATGGATTCTGTATTACAGTAATATCCCGATTAGATAAAGCAGCTGTTTTTTTTAAATAGTGTAAACGTTGCTGATGATTCATCTCATAAATTCTCTTTCGTGACACCAAAATACTCTAGTGTTTCAGCTTTACGCAAGGATTTAAAACCTTATTTGTTAGTCGTATTCGTATGGCATAATTATATAATTATGTACATATGATATGGGGAATACATCCTAACCAAAATCATTGGCAGCCTCGTCTTCCTCTTCCCTTTGCCTACAATCGAGCAATCAACATTAACAATTTAGATGGTATGTATGGTCCATTCACATGAATTTTGTTGTATTTTCGATTATTCTGAATGGTTCATCGGACACAACGGTTCGATGTATTGGCGTAAGAAGGAATCAGAGAAAGCTGAGCTATTCTAAAAGATTGAGCCCTATTTGACTTTTCCTAACATCCTCCACCTGGAAAGACAAGGTGCGGATATACAAAGCAAAGTACAAGAGATAGAAGAACTAAATTAATCGTTGAGAAATCGTGACAAAATGAAAGATGATGCTATAGCACAGCTGTCAGACCAAGTCATGGCTTTAACTGCTTTAACTGCTAGAATGCAAGAACTTTAGTGAGTTACAAGAAAATGAGTTTAACCTCAATGTACCACGATATGTTGATACTTCTCAACCTGAAGAAGATGTCGATATTCAGACAACGATTAATGACTTAAAAAAATTAGAAAATGAGAAACAAGAGATTGAACTTCAAGGAAAAACTTACGGGTTAATAGTTGATTACAACGGTATAACAAAAGACCTACAGAAGGCTCTTGCAATATTTGAAAAGGATGATATCAAAGGAGCATTAGAACCAGCTGAAAAAGAACTTGAAGAACTGAAAATAAGACATCAAGAAGCGATGTCATTTTTCGGTGATATTGAAAATAGAAATGATGATGAAGCAATTATTGCAAAATTTGAGCCAGTAAATATCAGAGATGATTTTGAATATGCATTTAAGATGTTTTCAAAAGCATTAGATGTTATATTGCCAAAAAAGGAAGCAGACCCTTACCTTCCAGACTTTAAATACCTGAGTGAAAAAAGGCAACTTATCAGAACAGCGTATGGTGGAGTCAAATACAGTTTAAGGGAAGATGGAAAAAAGGTACAGCAGCTAATAGATGACCATATCAAGTCCCTAAATATTGCAGAGCTTATGAACCCAAGAGAAGTTACTTATGACAATTTCCTTGGTTATGCCGCTAAATTTAAAAGTGAAAGAGCAAGAACTGCTTTGATCAAAAATAAAGCAAGACAAATAATCGAAGAACTTGCTCCTACAAATCCAGCATATTATGAAAAATTAAGAGAAAGACTTGAAGCTATTATACAGCAAGAAGAAAAGCGAAGGATAGATGATGCAAGCTATTTTAATAATATATCGCAGATCTACAAGGAGGCTCTAGAGACAGAGAAGCAAAGGAAAAAGCTCGGATTCTCCACTGCATTCCAATTTGCAGTGTTTGAAGAACTACAATCTATTAAAGACAATAAAGACTTTTCAAAAAATATCACTGAATTAATTTATGATAAAGTAAAAGAAGAAACAAGAATTGTAGGATGGAGGACGAAGACAAGCTCTGAAAAGAAATTAAGCATTGCTATTTATGATATCCTTACTGAAAACAAATATCACGAAGATACAGTTGACAAATTAACTCCGAAAATTATAGAGTTAGCTAAACGTAACATTCCATGATTCACAAGAAAGGAAAAGTACAATATGGTACGGTGACCATACCATATCATATCATCAAAAGTAAGCGTATCAAGACTTCTGAAATCATAGTAGACCATGATAAAGTCACGATTAGAACACCACTAAACAAAGATTTGGCAGACATTAAGAGGATATGTCAGGTAAGGCTTCATGGATATTAAAAAAACAGCGAGAATACAAGGAAATAACATCCGAGATCATAAAACCTACTTTTGAAGAAGGTTCAACCCTACCTTATCTTGGAAAGAATTATCCTATAAAGATATTAAGAGATCAATCAGAATATACTATAAAATTTCTTGACGGAAAATTTACTGTTGGGATAAAGTCATTAGCACACACTAATAATCTGCAAACTATTATCAGAAAACTCTATGAGGATTGGTTAATGGAGAAAGCAGAATCCATCTTCAGACAGAAAGTGAGACACTATTCAAAAAAACTTGGCCTTCTGGTACGAAGAGTAATTGTAAAGCGCTTAAGGAACAGGTGGGGCAGCATGACAAAGGAAGGCAGGATTAACCTGAATGTAAATCTGCTAAAGGCTCCCAATGATGTTATAGATTACATAATATTGCATGAGATATGTCATTTAAAAGGCTCTTTAGCCCAACAGCGAAGGTACAAGCCCTTCTGAAGGAGAACCCTAAATCACTTTGCTATTCATTTGAAATGCAATATGATTTAGAACATAATTAATCTGAAACCTTCTCTTGCTTATTTTATAAAGAACATCTGCATTATCCCTTTATTATAGTGACCATTCGCCCACTTCCACCATCAAGTTCTCCAGAAAAGAGATCAGAGATACTATATGGAGTTGATAAGGCAGTAGGAAGAGGTGTATATTTTATGTCTAATGTAAAGAAGAGAATGGATATTTACTTTGATCATAAAGCTCCATCCATTGTAGTTGAGATCGACGAATATAGAAATGGTTATCGGGATATAAGAAAAAGAGGAGGAAAAATAAGAGCTTTTACTGAAATCACAAAAGACAATGTCAAATACTGTAAGGAGCTGATGAAATTAGTCGATGAATTACGTCATTTGAATGGAGTCAAAGGCGGGCTAGCTGTTAGCGAAACAGAGTATATGGCTACTACTGTCTTAGAAGAAGCAAAACCATTGACACAGGTTATATTCAGCAGTGTTAAAGAAGTCGTAGAACAAGGACAATACATATTTGACACTTTGTGGAATACTGCAATTCCTGCTGAACAAAGGATAAAGGAAATTGAAGAAGGGATAATGCCTATTAGAACAACATTATTGCAAAACCAAGATGAAATTATTAAAGAGATAAAACGAAAGAACAATGCTGCTAGCAAGTTATCAATATGTACAGGATTTGGTGGAATGCAAATGAGTTATACCCATCTATTTGATTCGTACAAAAATGTAGTCGATAAATCCGAGAAACAAGTAAAAGTGGAAGAGGAACGCTTTGGATTAAGATGGATTACCAATATAGATAGATACAGCCTAAGTTTGGTTAAAAAGTTCTTACAAGCAGGAATAAACATCAGGCACATCAAGAATATGCCTCCATTAAGTTTTGGTGTATCAGATAAAGAAGTCGCGATTACAATAGAGAAGATGGAAGGAGGTAAAATGAGCCAGAATTTCTTGATTAGTAATGAACCTTTGTATGTAAATCACTTCAATTCATTGTTTGAAGAGATATGGAATAATGGAATTGATGCTGTAGAGAGAATGAAAGACATTGAACAAGGCGTTGACTTGTCCGACATTGAAGTTATTCCAAGTGCATCAAAAGCACAGGACAAGTACCTGAATACTTTAAAATCAGCTTCAGAAGAGATACTTTTGATATTTCCTACTATCAATGCTTTCTTAAGACAACATAAGATTGGTTGTATACCATTGGCGATGCAAGCAGCAAGAGAAAGAAATGTTAAAGTTAAGATGTTGGTGCCTGCAAATAACTTAGTAGAACAAAAAGTACAGCAATTGAAACAAAATTGTCATTCCTGTCAGATAGACGTAAGGTATATAGAAGAAATGCAAAATGCTAAAGCCACAATTTTAGTAGTTGATAGAAAGGCTTCATTGGTAATGGAATTAAAGGATGATTCTAAACCAACATTTATCGAGGCCATAGGACTATCAACATACTCCAATAGCAAAGCAGGTGTTTTATCTTATGTGGCTATATTTGAAAACCTATGGAAACAATCAGAATTATATGATCAACTAAAGATACATGATAAAATGCAAAAAGAGTTTATCGATGTAGCTGCTCATGAGTTAAGAACGCCTATACAACCTATACTTGGATTATCCCAAGTTCTTCAATCTAAATTAGAAAAAGATAATAACACAGGGTATCAGGAATTATTAGATCCAATTGTCAGGAATGCCAAACGATTGCAACAACTTACGGAAGATATTTTGGATGTTACAAAGATTGAAAGTCAATCATTACAACTAAAAAAAGAGCGGTTGAATGTAAATGAGGTTATATTAGCTGTCCTTGCTGACTATGGAAGTAACATAAAAAAAATGTCTACTGTTAATACTTATGCCAAAATTGCTCTCAATTCTAAAGACGATGTTTTTGTAATGGCTGATAGATCAAGGTTATATCAGGTTTTTGCGAATTTATTAAATAATGCTATTAAATTTACAGATGAAGGCAGCATAACTATTACTGTACAAAAAATACATGACGTAAATGAAGAAGCCATAGTTAGTGTAAAAGACACAGGTACAGGCATAGATGCAGAGATACTTCCTAGGCTTTTTTCAAGGTTTACGACTAAATCGCAAACATCTGGCACTGGCCTGGGCCTATTTATATCAAAAGGTATCATAGAAGCTCATGGGGGTAGAATGTGGGCGGAGAATAATGCAAATGGCAAAGGTGCTACATTTGCGTTTACTTTACCAATTGTGAACAAATAGTAGATTTAGATTGCAAGTTGTGATGCATCTGCTCAGAAGCACAAGAACTTAGTGTAAGCTTAACAGTAATACCGTAGAATAAAAGCGTGGCATTACCGTTCGTCAGTGTAGGACATTGCATATGCATAATTAGATAACCTATCAGCTTCCAAGTTTTGTTCCCGAGGTATCTATTCAAACTGTATATGGTTGAACTTCCAAATAAGAGACATAGCTTTGCGGTAAAGTGGGATTATGAAGGAGCTTTGACTTTAAAGTTTCTTTTTATCTGCTGGATAACCAACTGTGAATCTCCATTAATGACGATGCTTTCATTTTGATAATTATTTGCAATCAACCATTCTAGAGCTTTGATTACTCCTGTATACTCAGCTACATTATTAGTGCTATTATTTGCAGCCCGTCCATATTCACGATGGATTATATTTGCTCCATTCTTGATAATGAAGCCAAAACATGCTATTCCTCCAGAGTTAACGGGTTGACAGAGACCATCGAAATAAACATGGATTTGTTTTCTATTGTTATAATCATCGTTATCAAATAATTTCTCCTCACTTGATAGGAGACTTTGACATAATATACTACATAATAAAATATAAGAATATACTATCAATAATATATAGTATCTATATAGTGCATTGTCATCTAAATTCTTCATATTGTAATATCAAAAGAACAAGAAATTCTGGGCAGCATTTCTACTGAGATCATAAGAAAGCCTAGATTGTTATGAATAACAATTCAAGCTTATCAAATAATGATAATAGTAATCCCGACTTGACCTCAGAGGGTAGAACATATAAACAAAAATACACAGATCTAAGCAGCTTCTAACTAATAGAAGCTTTATAGTGGAGGTAAGACATTTAGCGATAAGATGAACCTGAGCAATACTCCTACATCTGACTCCCAAGACGTTCAGATATCCGCATTAGGAAATAATGTGTATGTTAGCTGGTGGGAAAGGAATCAGACAATGAATGAACCAGTACTTAGAGTGAGCAACGGTAATGGTAAGACGTTTGGACAAAAGATAATGCTGTCATTGAAGTGATATATGGTTGTGTGGCCGACCTTTCTTACTATTTTAGGATGGCCAAATTTGGAAATATATCTTCTCGATTTTCTTGTCAAGCTTAAATATCTTCCAACTTTATGATTGGACATTAAATGACTTCTCATGAGATGAAATGCTCAGCACAAAGATTAGTTTCGTATAAAAAGTCTATGGTGACAGCAATAATTGCCTCATTGTTGATAGGCTCTGTCTTCATTTTGAGTCTAACCTCTTTTCAGAGGGCTAATGCTCAAGATGCACTAAGCAATAAAGCCCAGGAGGCTTTTAACTCAAATAATCGATTGCCAAGTGGTACTAATCAAGACCAACAACAAACAACCACTTCAGATGCACTAAGCAATAAAGCCCAGGAGGCTTTTAACCAAAATAACCGGTTACCAGAACCAACGGATAATACCGATCAAGGACAGGGACAACAACAACAACAATCCAATCAAGGTCAAGGTGAGGAGCATAAACAACAAGGTAAGGCTAAAGGTAAGAATAAACACAACGCTGAAGAGGATTTTGTCCCGATAGCTACATCTGGAAATAACAATGTATACCTTGTATGGCCAAGTAACAAGACTACATCAGATTTTGAAATAATGTTCAAAGCTTCTACAGATGGTGCTAAAACATTTGGTCCTAAAATTAATTTGAGTAATTCTACTGGCATTGATTCAGAAAGACCACAGATAGCTGCAGCAGATAGTAATGTCTATGTTACATGGTGGGAAAGAACAAATCAAACATCAAATGAACCAGTACTTAGAGTGAGCAATGATAATGGTAAGACCTTTGGAGAAAAGATAATGCTATCAAAATAACATCTTTTCATATAGCAATATAACGCTTATACTGCTGATTTCATTGTAGTGACAGTAATTCCATATACAGGAAGATCGACTAGTCCTGCAGGATAATCAGCTGTGGAGGAAATGCTATGTTTTATAACCTTAACTTCTGATAACCAAGCAGAGATTATGAAATCATTTTATATCA
Source organism: Thermoproteota archaeon (assembly GCA_046724555.1). Taxonomy (GTDB): domain Archaea; phylum Thermoproteota; class Nitrososphaeria; order Nitrososphaerales; family Nitrososphaeraceae; genus JAFAQB01. Next base: position 8,695 of record JBKOWU010000319.1, read on the forward strand.
AACCTTCTTCGATATCATTTAATGATGTTGGTGCGGATAGACTTGAGTGATAAGTCTCCATGGAGACAAAAGCTCACCAGGCTACTTGAAGCCCATTTTGACTCCGCACCATCATCACTGGCTTTTAATCAATCAGATTAAATGAGTTAGATGAGTTATGAAAGGTCCTTTATAATCTTCCATCCTTCCTCAGCTGTAAATGCTTTCATGTCATAGGAAATATTAAATTTAACGATACGGTTTGTTCCCTTTCCCATAGGATTAAAGCATCTCAGTTTCTATATCCCTTGTTCTCTGTTCTCTTAATTCTTCATACCACTTCTTTCTTCTCCTTCCATTCTTAACATTGCTGTAAGCGCTCCTATCAAAGCCAAAAAAGCCTTGATATATATTAGTAACAATAATTAGAACCAAAAAAGAAGATGGTGCTTTCAGTACATAGTACAGGAACTGTTCCATAGTCATTCATATATAGTTAATCTTCTATATATATAATAGGGAAAATAATAACATGTCAACAACATCAAAAGAAGTAACAACAACATCAAAAGAAGAAGTACATCAAAGAATAGAACAACAAC
>JBKOWU010000272.1:0-16483 GCA_046724555.1 Thermoproteota archaeon
GCAACAAATACAACATCGGGAACAGAAGCACCACCATCAGCAACTTCTATAGCACCATCAGCGGTTCCTTCAACATGAATTGTGCTAACTATACCTCACTTCTGACCTTGTAGTCTTCCTTTAGAAAATATGTTTTGGCGTGAAAACGTCTTAATATTGTAATATATTAATACGAAATGGATAAGGAGCAACTGACTATCGCCTATGAGCGTACATGTCTCTGTCATAATTCCGAGTTTTCTATAACCACCGTTATTGATGTTGTTGCCAAGCTTCAAGCTTCAACACATAAAGGATTCTATAATTTATACTATCACGTCATTATCAGATCAAAGGAAATTTCTCATACATTATAAAAATTGTATTAAACGGGTTCTCTTACGTTATGCTTATAGCAGCTTACTTACATAAGGTCCATTTTTGATATATCCTAGTTTTTTGTAATATTCTCTAGTTCCTACTGCGCTTATAACAGATAATTTATGTACCCCGAATTCCTCCTTTGTAATTTTCTCCGCTTCCTGCATCAACCGAAGCCCATATCCTTTATGCTGAGAAGATTCTTTGTCGCCAGCTTTTCCTACATTTAACATTTGACCATATACATGCAGTTCTCTTACAATCGCCGCGCAAGAAGAGCCACCACCGTAATCCTTAAGTTCTTTTCTACAATTACCCATAATTTTGCGTAATCGCAAAAAACCCAGAATAGTTAGCTTATCGACACTTTCAATGGATAAAAATACCTCGAGACCATTTGAAGCTAAATAATCAATTCTATTCATCTTTATTTCCTTGTCAGATAGATATCTTCTTTGTAAACCTGCCTCTCTGCATCTTATGCATTTGCATCTTAAGCCCATTCTATGCATTTTTTTTAGAACCATCTGTCTAAGATTGCCACTCTTGGGACCAGCTATGATATCTTCAGGTTCTATCTCACGTTGAATTCGCATTATCCTGACCCATGATGGTACAGCTTTTTTTACTTCAAACAAAACATCCATTAGATCACTATCTGAATAAGGGTGGTATTTTCCCTGCATGTATAGCTTATACAAGCCAGTGTGTTTAACAACAAGTGTCGGGTAAATCTTTAACATGTCCGGTTTGAATTTAGAATCCTGAAACAATGTTTGAAAATCTTCTATGTCCTTTTCTGGAGATGAGTTAGGTAGACCTGGCATCATATGTGCAACGATTTTATATCCTGCATCGCGAGCAATTTGAAAAGATTCTATTACATCTTTTAAGGTGTGCCCACGATTAACAGCCTTGTAAACCTCATCCCGTAAGGATTGAACTCCTATTTCTATGCGTGTAACACCTAATTCAAGCATTATATCAATTTGCTTTTGCTTACAGTAATCCGGTTTTGTTTCTACGGTGAATCCAACACATCTATTTTTTGCAGTTTCATTATTAATAATAGCCTCTTGTAGACTTGCAGAAGGCTTTATCTCATTGAGAGCATCAAAACACGATTTTGAAAAATCCTTCTGATACTGTATAGGCATAAAGGGAAAGGTACCACCGACTATTACAAGCTCTATTTTACCAGTGTCATGTCCTCTTGCACGTAATTGAAATAGCATGGATTGGACCTGTCTATATGGATCATAGCTAGATTTTTGAGCAGATCTTGCGGAAGGTTCAGTTCCTATGTAGCTTAGCGGAGTATTGAATTCAATTCCACCTGGGCAGTATATGCATCTGCCTTGTGGACACTCAAATGGTTTGGGCATTACTGTAATTACTGCTATGCCAGAGGCCGTCTTTGTAGGCCTGACCATCAAGACTTTCCTATAATGACTATCATCAGGAAGATATTCAATTATGCTTTCATTTTTTGGTAAAGTAGAAAGATGATATTTTGATGCTACATCCTTTACAATTTTAGAAATCGCCTTGGCTGACAGATCCTCTTGCTCTTGAATTTGTTCAGCAACGGATTTACAGGCTAAGGTGTAGTTATAGTCTGCTTGTGAAGATATCTCAGCAGTTTTTTGATCCATTAGCGACGTTTTGAAAAGGATGATGATCAACAAATATTAATTTTTGTATATTTTTGACATTTAGTCACTATATTTGCTTATAGATACTACCGTAGTCGATGATGCTATCATACGAGGGAGCAGTGTCATTCTTGGTGAAAAAGTTATACGTTATTTATTCAAACAACTAAGATAGATGGTAATCTATAAAGGCTAATTTGTAAAACAAAGACATTGCCGTGACAACAATATAGAAGATGACAAAGAATAAAAGAATAGGACAAATTGATTTCTCATAAAGGTCTGCGAATTGAGCAAATTATAGTTCGTGTAATTGCTATAGGAATAAGTTATCTTGTTTAATTTTTCCTATAGTGCCTATAGTATCTCGTTTCTTCCATTTATTTTGGCTATGACTCTTCCGTATTTATTCTTCCTTTTATCGGGTATTATTCCTATTTGAGTACAAGTCATATTATATTTTTCAAATATACCAATTACAGAATCAACATAATGTCTTTGAAGTATTATGCAAAATCCTATTCCCATGTTGAATGTCCTATACATTTCTTTTGTTTCAATGTGTCCATCTACTTGTATCTGTTTGAATATGCCATGACTATCCGGTAAATTGTTGAGTTTATAATCCACATTCATATTTAGACGAGTCAGTTTTGCAAAAGACCCGCCAGTGATATGGGCAAAACCATGAATCGAAATATGTTCTTGTTTTAATATATCCATAACTGGTTTCTTGTAAATTACCGTAGGTACAAGCAACTCTTCTCCGACTGTATGAATAAGATAAGGTGCCGTATCCTCCACAGAATATTTTGAGAGAAGAACTTTACGAGCTAGTGTATAGCCATTTGAATGTAACCCACTACTTTCTACTCCCAAAATTATGTCGCCAATGTTGATTTTATCACCCAATATTAGATTGGACTTTTCAGTAACTCCAAGCACTGTACCAGCTAGGTCGAATGCATTTTCGCTTGTATCATTAATTAGATCGGGCAAAACGGCAGTCTCTCCTCCAATTATTGCCATATCCGATTGTTTTGCTCCTTTGACCAGGCCTTTCGTAATCTTCCTTACAAGATGATCGTTTGCAGATTTCAATGCGATGTAATCTATAAACGCAAGTGGCTGTGCACCAACACAAATTATGTCATTAACATTCATCGCAATACAATCGATTCCTATGCTATCAAAGCGTCCCATTAATTGAGCTACTATTAACTTTGTTCCTACTCCATCAGAATGTAACGCAAGGACTTTTGAACCAATATCGATTAATCCTGCATAATGTCCAAAACCTGAAATAACCTTTCCCAAAGCAGGGAATGAATGGGTAACAGAAATGATATCGCCAATTGATTTTTGGACTCGACGGATCTTTTTCAGATCAATCCCAACACGATCGTAGGTCATTTTATTATTTGATTTCAAATCTACAGTAATAATTAAAAAGTCCTAATTCTAATAAATGTTGCAAGATGAGACTGACTTATAATTGTAAAATAGAACCGAACATGATTCATCAACATCAATCAATTTATACTGACTACACTATACCTTCAAAGTAGACGCTATGGATATAAGACTATATTTATTGGGAATATGTTCATTAAAGTGGAATCAGCAATTTACCTACAACACTTTGATGGCCGCACCTCTTTTTAAACAAAATTCACATCATTTTGTCTGAGGTACAACTCTGAATATGCTATACTTGGTATTGAGACACAGGTCTGTATTTTATACTGACTTGAAATCAGAGATAGTGCTACATCTGTTTAATAGGCATGTAATAAAAAAGTAATTTAAGAAATAAAACTTTCTAGTATTACGTCTCTTATATTGGTAAAACGTGGCAACTAGATTTTGGTTCAATAGTATTTAAGATGTCATATGGCAAATATGAACTTCCATGACCACAACAATAACAATAGCAACATTATCAGAAGAATAACAACCTAACAGAAAAAATGCAATATTCATTGTTAGTTAGTTGCTCTTCCAATTTACATCAATCCATCTGTCAATATATCGTTTCTGATTTTGTAATACCACTATCCTTGAAATCTCACTCTCATCCATTATGGAAAATCCGGGTATTTTCTCGCATAATTCACTTGAAAATTTTTGGATTTCACCCATATCTAGCATATTATTTTCCTTCAGTCGTTTTGTTGACATTCCTATATGCATATAGGACTTTAATTCGATAAAATGTGGATTACCTTGCAACATCATTTCAGAGAATTCATTGACAAACTGGAGATTATCGTTATAATCTCTGATCAATGTCATTCTCAGAACAGTTCTAGTGTTTACATCCGCAAGGAAGCGTAGACTCTTCATCCACCTTTCCCATGCATCATTATGCAGCGGTCGATTAATACGATAAAACATCTTCCGATTTGATGCATTTGTAGATAGGTATAATTGTGTGGGTAGTGCATCTTCGTCAGACAATTTTTGGAGCATCTGTGGTTCTTGACCATTAGTTACAAGAAAAATTGATTTTGTAGCCTTCAGGCTTTTTAGATATTTGATTAATTGAGGTAGCTTAGGATACATAGTTGGTTCCCCCGATAATGAAATCGCATAATGAGTAGGCAGCAAAGATTCATCTATCTTTTTCTTGTTATTTCTAGCATCCCCATAGAATCCAACAATTAATTTTCTCCTCTCTTCTATTAAATTTTCAACTATTGCATCTGGTTCATCCACCAATTCTGGAGGCATTTCTAATGTATCGTAAAATTCAGTTGGCCTCCAACAATAAACACATCTGTTCTCACAGTTCATAGCAGTCGGAGTCATTTCCATGCATCGGTGGGTGGAGATCCCATAAAACTTGTGCTTGTAACAATCACCCTGATCGGCAAAAGATTTTTTTGTCCAGTGACAAAGCTCTACAGCGGAATGGTTGAATACCCCATATTTCGCCTTTCGTAGTTTTGACTTTATTTGTGGTGTTATCTGTATGAGGTTCTCCTGCGTAGAGTGTGAAATATATTCATCAGAGCAGCTCATTTGCTGGTTTACGACTACGAATTGAATTTAAACCTTACACCAAGATAATGGAACCTTAAATAAATAAATAATTTCAAACCGAGCATAAATGCTAATGATAATCTTTTTCAAGAGTCTACCTTTTTGTAAGGGTATGTACCTCAAAAGGATGGTCGAGCTATTGTTATGATCGATACTGAAGGGATAATGAAGATCGGACTAGAGTTGGCAAACTGGAAAAAATTACCATATGATAGTGCCATACATGTTAGAGGAAAAAATATTAGGAAAGTTTTGTTGACGATAGATGTTACTGTTGCAGATCTTATGTTAGCAAAAAGCATGCAATGTGATGCAGTAGTTGGGCACCATCCAATAGGTATTGCCGCTCTTAAGTTTCACAGAGTCTTTGATAGACATATTGATTATATGATAGATCACAATATCCCAAAAGATATTGCCGAACACGCTGTAAAGAAATTGAAAGCAAAGGCTGAGCTGAGATCCCATGCGAATATCTATAACGGTGTAGTTAGTGCTGCAAAAATACTGAAAATGCCTCTCCTTAATATTCATCAGCCATGCGATGAATATATGAGAAAGGTGATTCTTAGCAAGATAAATTCTGCAAGGATAACATATGTTGGAGATATTGTAAGGTGTATTGAGGAACTGCCTGAGTTCAAAAATGCAGCTACAAGAGTGAAAGTTAGATATGGAAGTGCAAAAAATGAGGCTGGCCGCTGGTCACTTGTAGTAGCAGCAGGAACGAATGGTGGATTTCCCATTGCTAAGGCATATTTTGATTACGGTGTCTGCACTGTAATATATCTACACATAGACTATACTGATTTGACTAAACTATGTGAAGAAAAACTTAAAGGTAATCTGATTGTTCTGGGTCATCTAGCTGGTGATTCAATCGGACTAAACGCCCTGGCTGATAAATTAGAGGATAAAAAAATCGATGTCGTAAAATTGGGGATAATACATAATACAAAATAGGTTGTATTGGAACTACTTGTCTATTTCGCTTAAGTATAAAGTAGTTACACAACTCTACTATATGCATTATCTATAGTTGGGGTAAATGATTCATCGAATAGTTGTAATTACCCAGTACATAATTATCATGTATGTAACACCGGCTTACATCTCACATGTGACTAAAACTCCACTTATAAACAAATGACTTCTGGCATAATGCCCACTTAAGTGGGGCGGTTCTATGATAGCGTACTGTGGATTGAATATTTTACAACTGTTAGGAGCCGAGAATAATGGTTTTGAAGTATGGGGGCTAATGAATATGCTATGTAAATTCCCATGTAAGGATCTTAATCCCATGTGAGATCAGTACAGCCATTAGCCATGTAACAAATAATGATTATATAGTCTGTACTTGCTGCAACAGGATGTCGTCATTTATGACATACCTCTTCCTTTTAATGAAGATACCTACTCTATAGTTTTACAATCGAATATCTTTCCATTAAGTCTGCGTATCTCGCCAACTATCGCATTTAATATATTGTCATATCTGGATTGCACGTCATGTAAATCTCTCCCTTTTGAAACGATTTGTAATCTTAATTTTGGTTTATTATTGTTATGGGTAAATGTGACTGGATGGGTTTTCAAATAAATTAAATCAGGCGAGTTTGATTGCACTATCTTCGAAACCGTCGGTGCAAGCATTGCTTCACTAACATCTGTTACTTCGTGGGTTGTTTCAATAAAATGGAATTCACCAATCATTTTCTTTATCTTTGGAAGCATGCTTTCTAGGAATATTGCCTTCATTTCCTTTGGTACTCCTGGAAGGCAGACTATAATTCTATTGGAATTATCTGCAGCAATGGAGGATGAAGAGAAGGTGGATGTAATAACTCCATTACCTTCTTTGGGAGCTTCTATTAATATTGATGGAGCAATGCCTACAGGATTTTGAATTGGAATCGATCCCTTTGGAATTCTAGCCATCTTTAACCTTGTTCTGTCTAGCCTATGATTTGATGAATACCTTGAATAACTTTTCTTCAACATTTCTATGGCAGTTTTATCAAGTATAACATCAATATGTAACGCTAGAGCAAGACCTTCGAGGGTCTTATCATCATAAGTGGGGCCAAGGCCACCACAAATAATAAGCCAGTTGGATTCTCTAACGAGCGACTCTTTTATCGCCAAAGATATCTCATTGACATCATCTTCTGCAACAGTGACTCTTTTTACAAAACCGCCAGCTTGTGTGATTATTTTTGAAAGCCAATAGGCGTTCGTATTTACAATTGTACCCGAAAGTATCTCATTTCCTATGCATAGTATCTCAAAAGTAATAGTCATTGCTAGTAACCTTGTGCAGTAGCATTTTCATATCAATCATATTAATTTACATTCGAGGTGCTTAGATGACACGCGAACGTGCAATTAGGCAGGCATAGCCATGCTATTAATCAGTTACTTCTCTAATCTTTTGCATTCTCCAACAACCGTCTCGTAAGTTGATAATGGAACTATCTTTATCGTATTGAACTTCGCCCATGTTGATTCAGTCATAAAGCTCTGTATAGAATGTGCATTTTGTGCTTCTACTATCCACACAAATGTATGTTCCAATCCAGAATGATAACGTTGAAGTATCTGTGTGTTATTCTTACTGGCAATTTTATCAATTTCTTCAGCCGTTTTTATGACTAATTTCCTAATCTCAGCATTGTTCAGTGGACAACTCTCTACAGAATGAATTCCAAATATGCCGTATAGTGACATGAATATATTACAATCATATTCTGTATATAGATATTAGTAACAATTTATTAATTCACAGAACTTATCTTCGTTTGTTTTTGTTTTTATCGGTTAGCTATCTGATACTATATCTATAAGGAACAATCTGAAATCTAGTCAAAAACACGACATATATTGTACCTCAATATGCACTGCATAAATATATGCGATAAATTAGATTGAACTACAATAGCTACAATGCCTATTCAAAGACAGGTATGTGCAAATGTGATTTGTTGATTTATTAAATTTAGATAACTAAATTAATTGAATTTTCGGGTTTTAACAAACAAGTCAATAATTATCTTCGAATAATCCAATACTGTCAATTATAATTAATAATGATGCTGGTGTTGGCACATATTGTTTATCACAGCAATTGAACAATGGTGATGCAGCAATTAGTAGTAGTAGCATTTATCAATGGTACTAATGGCATGATTCAGGCAGGTTATTAATACTAGATTTCGATTAGTGATTGTGCCTGCATGCATCTCTAGGGTTTCGATCCTCTTGACAAATACAATATGATTTCGTGGACATGTACAATTATATATACAGTTACTTACTCAGAATTACTAAGTGGCCTTCGTAGTATAGCCTGGTTAGTATAGGCGGCTGTGGATGAGATGCTATTACATTAGATATCAATAGAAACCGCTTGAGGAGGGTTCAAATCCCTCCGAAGGCCCTTCGTAAAATAAGCTGCTCCTTCTAGTTTCTGAGCAACAAGAAAATATAGTAGTTAACAGTATTGAGCTTGCATTAATCACAAAAAGTATATAATTGTTCAACTATTCCTTGACGATCATGATGCTACCAATATGTCTAATCAGTATATTCTGTTCTCATATGAGGAATAGTGTCCATAATATATGATCCAGAATTAAGAATAAAATCAATTAATCAATTTCTATTGTTGTAATATATTCTGTGATGTGAAGAGTTTGGACCGGGTACATTGCAATTAAACCCCCTCAAGCCAGTACAGCTGATGGGTTTAATAGCCAAGATATCTCATCTTTACTTACTCTGGTCAGTATGTCTACAAAGCTTATGGTAGCGATGGAAGACTCGGTTGTAATGTTTGAATCTTCTAAGACTGGATGGAAGAAAGCCTATGAATCTTTGAAAGGAACTCATCCACAATGTATTGCATTTGATCCTAATAATCCAAATCGTGCATACTGCGGTACATTTGGTGGAGGACTATGGAAAACAGATGATAGTGGGCAAAGTTGGGATAGCATTGGAAAGGAAAGAATATCTAGTTCAGACGTGATGTCTGTTTCAGTAAGTAGCCTAGAAGGAGGAGGAAAAAATAGCAACAAAGAATTCTATACAGTATATGTGGGAACTGAACCTAGCGCCTTTTACAGATCTGGTGATGGTGGCGAAAGCTGGGATAAAATGAGCTCTCTTAATAACCTAAGTTCGTCTTCATCCTGGAGCTTCCCACCAAGGCCATGGACTTCTCATGTACGCTGGATTGAATCAGATAAAACCAAGCCTGATTATGTTTATGCTGCTATAGAGGCTGGGGCGCTAGTCCAAAGTCATGATGGCGGCAGAATTTGGATAGATAGAGTACAAGGAGGACCATATGATACCCACACGCTAGCTACTCACAAAAAGATGCCCGGACGACTATACTCTGCTGCCGGTGATGGATATTTTGAAAGCTATGATTATGGACAAACCTGGAAAAGGTTGGTAGCAGGACTTGGTGACTATGATTACCTCTTTGGCGTTGCAGTTGATTCAGGTGATCCTAAAACCGTTATTGTATCTGCATCACAAGGGCCCTATAGAGCATATTCTCCTGAGACTGCCGAATCACTGGTTTATAGAAAAACATCGTCATCTATTCTTGATAAAGATGCTGATAATGGTGGTAATAACAATGATAAAGAGGAATGGAATCTAGTATCAGACGGCCTTCCTAAATCAACTGGAACACTCATTTCTGTCCTTGCAGCAAATCCTAAGGTAGCGGGCACGTTCTATGCTGCCAACAATCGTGGAATATTCTGCTCTACTGATTCAGGTATCTCATGGAAAATGCTTGAAGGTATACAATGGCCTAAGGAGTATCTTTCACAGCATCCATGGGCTTTAGTAGTAAGAGAAGATACGTAGATCACAGACATACTATACGAGTTATCAATATAGATATCATATTGTATGATCATATTATCAGTGTGTACATCGGGTTAGAAGATAGTATTTGCGTTGACGCAGCTATTCCGTCTTCTATGGTAACTCTTGTCAGCTCCTTAACATCTTTTTCTATTTCTTCTTTTAACTGCATTGATATCGCATTCATTAGTAGTAGTCTAGATCTTTGTGGTTTATTCAAAATTATAAAAGATTTGACTTGTTTCAGAAGCTTCCTGTTCATTATTTAATAAATAGTACAGAAAACTATCCCTTTAATCCTTAAAGAAGGCTACCATCGACGTTGAGTTGTATGGCTGATCAGATGTACTCGATGCAGAAGTTTGAACAAGCCTTTTTTGTATCAAATAGTGTATGTCAGGCAATGACGATGATAAACAGATGATAGAAAAATATGTGTATCCTATCAAGGAGTGGGAAGCAAATCATCCAAATGATATTATATCAAAGCGTTCCGAAATCGATGAAATCGTAAATGTAGCGATAAAGCAAACAGCAGTAACAAATATGGGTCGTGAGCATCGTGATTGCTGGCAATCACATTTGTTTTTCTAAATCCAATATGTGCATCAACTCTAGAAGACAACGATTTTAACAACGGCTATAGAGATGTTACGCAGCAGGTATAATGAAATCGTCATCACGTCAGAAGATGTCAAAGCGTTTAATGATGGCAAAACGGATAGCGTAGATGGTAATAATCCTCATCCATGTCAATTACCTGAGAACAAACAGTATTGCAACGGATAAAAGCAAGGCTATATAGACATAGTGGTTGATGATCTAGATTAATGTGTAAAGTAGAGCCTAAAGGTCAGTTAGCGGAGCAGTATATCTTAAAAACAGAATACCGCAAAAGTATCTCTTAAGACCAGTTCACAAAACTTGTGCGTAGCAAAAACCTTCAGTTGCCAGAGTGATTTTCCTCTCTAGCAATGCTAAAGGGTTGCCTTATTGTCATTTTCGTCTAGATATGAAACATTCACTGGTGCTGCTGGTGGTATTAACATTTCAGCTATCCACCTGTTCGAATGTCTAACCATATAAGTATGATGTAACTAGCTTAGCATACTAATAATACTTTATGAGCAAGTATTATATAGAAATAATATTTTATATTATAAAATAATATATTACCTCATTCGTTTCTTTGCAGCGTTGGACCGTGCTTGCGGCAACAGATATTTAAATAAGTCTTTTGACTCTATTACTATGCCATAGTAATCCCTGACATTCTCGAGTGTAGATTCGTAGTGTTTCCTGTTACTCGACGCAGTTGCATCTGAAACAAGTATTACATCATATCCAATATTAAATGCTTCTCGCAATGACGTCTCAACACAGATTGAGGTATCTACACCACAAAAGATTAACGTATCTATCCCAATACTCCTAAGCCAGACTCCTGTTTCTGTATCATGAAAAGCCGAGTCCCTTCTCTTTATAACCACGTGATCATTTTCGTGCGGTTTGATATCATCTACTATATCTGCATCCCATGTTCCCCTGATGCATATTGGTCTCTTCTTTATACGCTCTTCCCTGGATTTTGGTAAAATCTTGTGGGTCCTTGTTAAAAGATCTATACCTGAAGCTTCTCTTACAGCCTGTGTATAAAAAATTGGAACTTCTGCATCTCTACACATATTAATTAGATCACGAATTCTTGGGATGACTTCTCTATAATGTGAAACGTCCATTCCCAACATGTCATATGAACCGCCCTTGCTAACAAAACCATTCTGGACGTCTATTACCATTAGTGCAGGGCTAATTTCATAGTCATTTAGTTTCATCCCAATGTCTAATGTTTTATAATAGTTTATAAAATTATGCCGCTTAGTAGAGAATATCCAATAGATATAAAAGCTCAATAGTTTCTGAGATATTTGGCTATTTTATCCATCATGAATGATCTTATCCTGTTAGTATCTAAAAGACTCCTGTATTATCCCGCAGAAATAAAGATCAATTAAACTTTAATCTTTCTAGTGGTCAGATTTGTTACGATTTGCTGGAAATGATGAATAAAACTGTCTATGGAATATCTTCTTACTGAATCGCTTATTAGCATTCTCTCTGAATTAGGTGCGTTCAAAGCAGATGAAACTGCCTCGACTCCTTCTCCAAATGTATGAAATTGGTATTTTAGAGGCACAAATTCTGTGTGTCCTCCGATGTTTGGTACGACAGGAATTAGGCCAGCGCTCATCGCTTCGACGGTAGATATGCCAAAAGGCTCTCCTAATAGAGGATGAAAGTATACTTTGCATTCCCTCATCAAATTGAGCAATCTCCTAAAACTTACATTCACTTCAAAAGTTACATAATCTGCTAAATTATATCGGTCTACCAAGTGCTTCAAGTACAAGTAATATCCATCTCTATTTGGAGGGATGTTTCCGACAATTTTCATCTCCGTTCCAACCTTCTGCTGCTTCAGTAACTTTGCGAGTTTAATCGCATTTTCAATCTTCTTGGTTGGATGGAACCTAGATATGACTAGGATGGCATCTTTACTAGTTCTGGCATGAGATGAAAATAGTGCCACCTTTCTAAAAAGAGCCACATCCACAGGCGGACTGAGCACGATAGAATCTATTCCAAAAGCCCTTGATATTACTCTACGACTGAATTCTGAATTGGAAATTACAGTAGAGCTTCTTAGCATATTCGCATAAGACATGTTAACAAAGTCATAATATTTTGTACTCGCATTAGTATGATTGATTGTGGATAAGATCCTACCATTTAGAAACCTGCAATATTCTGGATCCTCTGACTCAATCAGGTATTTTGCAAGTGGAAAATGGCAGTATGTAATAGAATTATTTTTTGAAAAATAAGGGAGAAAATAAGGAAGCATGTCACCATGAGTATTTATGGTGAGATCATAGTTTTTGCTTATTTTTGCCATTCCTATGGAATTAGTTATGGTTATCGCTTTAATTTTTTTAATAGCCGACGTGGCAACCTCACCATATGCACTTTCCAGTTTAGAGATGTTAGGCTCCTCAAATGTCGTAAGATCAATATCTATGCCAATTTCTGAGAGCGCCTGAATTACTGCAACTGCTAGGCGTTCACTCCCTCCCCGAGGATTTAAACTAATGTGAACAATGTTAGCTATCAAATAGAACGCCTACTTACACTATTACACAGTATAGTAATTAAGTTTATATGTCGCTGAATAACGGACAGATATTACAATTTACAAATACAACATATTCCAGTGTTATCAGCTAGTCGTTGGCATCAAAACTAGAATTCTATTATTGTTTCACAAAATCAATGCAATTAATTTTCTTAATTAACAAACGGTATAAATCATAGTACATATATAATAACATTATTTGAGTAAGGAATTACAAAGAATCGGGTCGGCTAAGTTAAGAAGAAACAAGCGAGGAAAGCAACATTTCTTATGGAATGATATCCCATCATTAGGGAGAGAAGCAATGATTGCTACTATTGAGAATGAATTTGAACTTATTAAAGCTCTAAAAGCCGAAAATAATCAAGAATATGACAAGTTGCATTTCTTTAGATGGGCTAGTCGGCCAGTTTATAGTATGGACAGCTCCAAGCAGAAAAGTAGTTTATCGAGAGTCTAATCCCTATGGAGCTGTAGGTTACCAATTTATCGAAATTAAACAAACGTATACGGTCTCTTCCAAAAATGGAAAGTGTGAAAGAATTAAAGGGCCAGGTCTTCTACTAGTGTAATTTTTGATGTTCTCACTGCCTACTTGTTTTTTATGATAAATCTCTTTATAGCTGCAGTACTTGTTCACAATATAGGATAGATTAGAACTATACTGTATTTAAATACGATTTTTAATCTATGACAATTTATAAGCTCCTACCGCAATATAAAATATAGTTTGAGTCAAAGCGAACAACTTTTTGGCAAGGAGGCAGAGCTTTATCACCGTCTTCCTAATGGCAGAATAAAGTGTACTGCTTGTGCTCGCTTATGCGAAATTCCGGAAGGCAAAATTGGTCTCTGCGGTATAAGAGGTGTAATGAACAACAAATTACAATTATTTGTTTATGGGAAAGTTATCGCTGGTAATATAGATCCTATCGAGAAAAAGCCTGTAACTCATTATAGGCCTGGTACATCCATCTTCTCGATAGCTACTACTGGCTGCAATTGGCTTTGCAAATATTGTCAGAATTATGACATTTCCCAGCGACGCAAAATAGAAGGTACGGAGATGACACCAAATGAAGTTGTAAATATGGCAATGAGCTATGGTGCACATGGGATTGCATATACATATAACGAACCTTCTATTTTTATTGAATTTGCAAGAGATTGTGGAATTGAGGCTCATAAGAGGGGTATTTTCAACATCTTTGTTTCCAATGGTTATGATACACCACAATCAGTAGATATGATGAATCAATTTTTAGATTGCATCACTGTTGACTTTAAGGGAAGTGGTAAACTAGAATTCGTGAGACAATACATAGGAATTCCAAATGCCGATCCTATTTTCGAATCACTAAAGGGAATCAGAGATAGGACTAAAATTCATGTGGAAATAACAGATCTAATTGTTCCTAAAGTCGGTGATGATTTACAAGCTGCAAGAAAGTTATGCAAATTTGTTTATGATGAGCTAGGACCAGATACTCCAATTCATTTTTTAAGATTCCATCCAGATTATAAAATGATGGAATTCGATGATACGCCAATTGAAACATTGGAAAGGCATCACGCTGTTGCAAAAGAAGAAGGCTTAAAGTATGCATACATTGGAAATGTTCCGGGTCATAGGTTAGAACATACTTACTGTCCTGAATGTAAGAGTATCGCCATAGAGCGTTATGGATTTAGTATAAATTCTTGGAACCTAGACCAAAACAATTGCTGCAAGAAATGCGGCTATCCCATTCCCATAATAGGAACACTTATCAATCGTAGAAAGACAAGATTTCAGTTTATTTAATAGCAAGTAACTATCTATCCAAATTTTATTTATTTTATTCAACTCTTTGATTAAGATTCTAAATAGTGCCAAATAAATTGTGGGATAGTACAAATAAAATGGCAATTAACACAAACGGCATCCATCAGTGGCAATGATTTACAATCATTTACTGTGGCCTGGCAAATTTGATTTGTTGTGGTTAATTTGACGTAACCTGTTTCTCTTACTTGTTCTGTTTGATCATGGTCCCCATAATCACCTTCATCGTGGTCTTGGTTATAATGATGAGTATGCCATATTTCTTGTTTATCTGATTGAAATGATCCTAATATGAGCAGAGAGGAAAAACCTCGATGTATAATTCAGTTCTCTATTCTATGAATTTGGAATAAGCAGTTCTGTAATATCGAATGAATTTTGAACGAGCCAGTAACGAAACTATAATCATAATAGTGATTTCTGTACATCAAGCTATAGCTCCACAAGCTGTGGAATCCGACAATGCTAATTAGGATAGATGCATTAGCTTCCACTGAAGGGAGCAAGATCAGTCATTCGATGGCAAGAGAACAAGCTGCTTCTAACGAGCAAAAGGAGATTAGACAGGGCTATCATAATTATAGTAACGGTAATACAGATGTATTAATGACATCAATTATAGCTTTTGATGGTCGTCTTGATCTTTTGTGGTGCGAATGCCATGTTATATTTAGAGCATTTATAGATGATGGTAAAAACATTTGCTCCTCAAATCAACTCAGTCTGAGGTATTGTATCTGATAATGCAGAAATAGCCTGCAGCAGTACGTATACATTAGCTCGTAAGAAAGAGTATGTCAAATATCAGATGAATCCATATTGAGGCTAAGTCACGATCACAATAAGACATCTGTAAGAAAAATAATGCTATGATGTATGAGCATTATCAAATAGATAACTAGTTAGTTTAATCAAACAAACAGAAATCACAAGAACCATAAACCGTTTGGATGGTGTAAGAATAGTTAAATTTAAGTGGTTAGTCTGTATAATATGAGTATAATTATTATGTTTTTCCATAAAAATATGAAGTTATGGTGGCAATTCTTGGAAGCGCTAATGTTAGTGTTTTACTAGTAATTCTATCATAAAAAAGTATAATACGTAGCCTATATAATGCTACTTCGTGAAGCCACATATAATTATACAGGGCAAAACGATCTCATTAGCAGCAACTTCGCTGTTAATTTTTCTTTTGATCAATGCCATAACGATAGGTAGTCCGTCTTTAATATATGCAACTACAACAGGCAATAATTCCGGCTCGACAACCACGGGGAATCCGCCGGATAATAATCCACCTCTACCCACAGAAACTCCACCACCAACTGAGACCGCTCCAAGTATAGCAGCTCCTCCACCAACCACAGAAACTCCACCTCCACCAACCACAGAAACTCCACCTCCACCAACCACAGAAACTCCACCTCCACCAACCACAGAAACTCCACCTCCACCAACCACAGAAACTCCACCTCCACCAACCACAGAAACTCCACCTCCACCAACCACAGAAAC
>JBKOWU010000363.1:0-5463 GCA_046724555.1 Thermoproteota archaeon
TAGGGCAAGGTCAGAAGTTTTTAGAGGAGCCTTGCGCCCATATACTGCTACTGTTAACCAAGAACTTGCTGACGTACTTGGTTCAAATATTCGACTTTATCTCATACTTGCAGGAAATATTGAAGGTTCAAATCCTAATAATGATAAATTGCAGACCTCTATCCTACAATTGATATCAGGCTCAGCTTTAAATAAAAATGAGACAGTATTCTATATAGATGAGACTCGCAATTGAAATGAAAATTTTTAATTTTAAAAAACCATCAGAATATAATAAAAAAGGTGATTATACAATCACTATGATAGATCAATTATCTCATTTACCCTGTTTACTAATTCTTTATTCTCTATTGGTTTTCGGATAAATTGATTTTCATTGAAAATATCAGCATATGCGCCATAGTACATTTCTCCTGCTGTTAGAAAACATATTTTAACGTGATTATCAATCTTCCTTATCTCTCTATATAATTCAAAGCCATGCATTTTTGGCATTTTAATATCTAAAATTAATAGATCATATGCTCCTTTTCGGAAGTTGTCTAATGCTATAACGGGATCATCAAATGCATTAACTTCAAAACCATTCTCTTCTAAAGCTATCTTTAAGGCTAGCTTGACATCTGGTTCATCATCTACTACCAAAACTGTTTTCATACTTGCTGGTTTCATCTAATCTATCATCCAAGAGATAATTATACTTTTTAAATCCAAAATATAGTATTAATTAGTTCAAAATGTATTTTGTACAACATCTTCTTGCTATTCTGAGACTCAATATCTAATTTCGATATCAAAATTCCATGGGGTTTTTGCTACGACTGTCTTCAGTTCTTGAATAGAAATAGCTTCCTTGGGCAGCTGCAGCAACCACTCTTAGTAAAGCCATTAATTCGTTAAGATCATAGCTACGAATTTTTGCTACGCTTACAAATTTATGTACAACATACACAGAGTAATTGTATGTATATTAAATATATCAGGATACCTTTTATTGCAATGGATAGATGATAAATAATGAACTGCTAATGTTATTGTTGGGTGTTGTGATCAAGATAAGATGGCTAAATAAATATTTTTGCTTGTCATTTAAATTCTTCTTCTAGCATCTTTTTTTTCTTGGTCATTTGAAACAAGCTATCAGTTTTTTTAATTGCATCATTTCTAGGACGTTTGTAAATCATTGATTGTATTAACAGATGATTTTCCGGAATTACCATACCAGTTTGATCATCCGAATATGAAATCTTAACAGTGTCATCTTGAACTCTAAGTACTTCTTGATGGATATGTACCATGTTTGTGTCGCCATGTTGAAAGCCAAGATCCATAGCTTTTTTCCTAATTACAGCAGTTCCTTTCGCAGAATTCAATAGAGCTACTCCAAATTCATTACGAAATGATTCTATTATTCGGTCTTTGCTTGGGGCCTTTTCATCGAATCGGATCACCATTTGATGTAAATGCATCATTCTAGAAGGAACCTTGTAAGCATCTACATACAGGTTTGCGTTGGGAATAAAATCTTTAACATCATCTTGATGATGAGGGTTTTTATCCCATTCAATAGAATCCTTTACTTCTTTTGAATCTTCGAGATCAGCCCATCTCCTAATAAGCGTAACATCATAACGCCTTATTTGGTCTCCGAATTTTTCAATTAAAGGCTGCATTATTCTTCCCATGCCAGAAACATTGCAACTTCCTTGGATAACAAAAGCTTTGCCAGCTGCATTATCATAATTGACTCTTGAATTATGAATCATGTCAGCTACTGAGAATTCACCATGTCTATCCTCTCCACCTTGGAAGATAGCGGCCTTCTTCATTGGTTCATACAAATTTTTTTTATTATTAAATCCGCCACCTTCTTTTGCAGCATCTACCACAAGGTCACTTTTCTGAACAGCTTCTGAAATTGTACCTGATGTATTGTAGCCTTTCTCTTTGAATTGCCCTACCATTTCATTTTGGACATAAACATCAAAGTTATTTTCTAATGCTTCTTTGGTTCTGTCATCTGCAGTGTATTTTGCAATACCAATAAACTGAATTTCCTTATCTGCTGAAAGCGAAGTAGCTAGTCGACGGCCAATGTTGCCATAACCGTTTATGAATACCTTAACCAACCCTATCCCTATAGATAAATAGTCGACAATAGATTCAGTATTTTATATATACGTATCCTTTGCTTTGAGGGATAGTAGTTTATCCATATTCAACTGAGCATTGTTTTCTATAGCAGAGTACAATTCCTGTGCATGCCAATAATGCAATAATACAACAATATTTCTTTAATCTGGAATTATATGTAAAAATGGATATTTATTGCAACTCTAATATTATTATAATGTTGTATGAATGTATGCATTAGTCCACTTACGAGTAAAAATATAGAACACGTTTAAATAAGATTAATATTTTATTGCTATTATGAAGTTTGTAAAATATATCCAGCCTCATAAACATAATATATATATTATTTTTACAAACTTACCATAAAGTGTGTTATAGTTTCATATGAAAGTACTTATCATAGACAATTATGATTCATTTGTATACAATATTGCACAGTTATTAGGTGAGCTTAAAACTCAGCCAGCCGTCATCAGGAATGACAAGATAAAGTTAAGAGATATTAAAGAAATGAATCCTGATGCAATAATTATATCTCCAGGACCGGGTAACCCTGCGGATCGTAAATATTTCGGAATTTGTACTGAAATAATAACAGATCTTGGATCCACTATACCTATCCTCGGAATTTGCCTTGGCCATCAGGGGATAGTCAATGCTTTCGGAGGCAAGGTAATTAATGCCAAGTTAGTCAGGCACGGAAAAACAAGCATTATTGAACACAAGCCTCATATGTTATTTGAAAATGTAAATAATCCCTTCAAGGCCACGCGTTATCATTCTCTAATCGCAGATTCAAATAAAATTCCGCCATGTCTTGAGGTGACTGCAAAGGCTCTTGATGATGGCGAAATAATGGCGGTTAGACATAGGCAATATCTAATAGAAGGTGTGCAATTTCATCCAGAATCAATTTTGACTGAAGAAGGACCTAAAATACTTGGCAACTTTGTGTCTATGGTGAAGAGGTGAATGTCGAATGGCAATTTTGCTGACTTGGGACCAGTAATTCGCAAGCTGATTTCCAGAACAAATCTATCACAAGATGAAATTCACAAGTCAGTTGATCTTATACTTGAAGGAAAAGCCTCTGATGCAGCCATTGCATCATTTTTAGTAGCATTAACTATGAAAGGAGAAACTGCAGAAGAAATTTGGACAATTCTTCAAACTGTAAAGGATCATGCCATAAAGATAACACCCAATGTTAGCGGAAATTTAATTGATACATGTGGTACAGGAGGGGATACAATTAGATCATTTAATATAAGTACAGCTGCAGCAATTGTTGCATGTTCAGCTGGGAGTAGAGTAGCAAAGCATGGAAACAGATCTTTTTCTGGATTCTGCGGTAGTGCTGACTTTCTAGAATATGTTGGTTTGGATCTAAATTCCACTCCTGCAAGTGTGTCTGAAGCGATAGAACATACTAGCATAGGGTTTCTTTATTCGCCCAAATTTCATCCTGCGATGGGAAATGCTGCTTCTGCAAGGAAAACAATTGGTATAAGAAGTATATTCAATATTGTCGGTCCACTAAGCAACCCCTGTACTAATTTATCTGGCCAAGTTATAGGGGTTTTCGAACCTTCACTACTTGACACTATCACTAACGCGATGCAGAAAAGTACAGAGGGCGATGGAAATGAGGCTATGATAGTGCATGCTTACGACGGTTTTGATGAATTGTCTAATACATGTGAAAATGATATTGTATGGATTATTGGTAAGCAGGTAAAAAGAATACGACTTCATCCAAAGGTTGTAAATATGCAAGTTGCTAAACCAGAGCAATTGGTTGTACATTCTAAAGAAGATTCTATTAGAGACACTTTACAAGTAATATATGGTGTAGCTTCTCAAGAAAAAGAGGATATTGTAGTCTTAAATGCTTCTGCTGCACTTGTGATCGGAAAAATTGCAAGCGACTTTAAGGAGGGAGTTCAAATAGCAAGATCAGCAATAAAAGAAGGCAAGTCACAGAGAAAATTATTGCAGCTAATTCAGTCATGTGGAAATAGAGAGAAATTAGAGGATGCGGAAAAGAAATTTATCTAATTTTAGTAGATTGAATAATTTTTTCAGTTAATGTTATTATTTGTCTTTTCTGGTTTGGCCATAGATAACTTCCCTCGGCATGTATTATTAATATAACAAGTATAGAGGCAATATCATACATACAATATTTAATAGGATCGCTGATGTTATTGAACATATTCTATATATAATGTAAGAGTCCTTGCGAAATCTATAATATGATTCTGGATTTAAAATATAAATTGTGAAAATTTCAATAATTATTCTTGTTGTATAATGCGAAATTCACTCGTCATATATTTGGCGTAGCATTTTCACTATTGCAGTCATCATGATCCTTATAAATAGGAATACAACGTAAGTTTACAAGTATATTTTTATGTTATGTCTTCTAATTTATATTTGAAGTGCCGATTTAACTTGAACGACGTACATGAAGAACATATTCAGAATAATTTGGAGTCAATGCGATGGGATGAATTAGTATCCTTAAAACGAAAATTGTATAATCACGTAAAAGAACTGACAAATCATATCATAGAAATTGAAAGAAACCAATTTCGATTTATAAATGAGAATATTCATAAAGAGAAAAACATACTTAACAATCTGGTACAACGGTCGAAGCAAACTCGAACAGAAACCCAAACTAATAATTCTCAACTATTTTCTCTCAGTGAAAAAATTTCACAATCCAAGAATTTTCTTGGTATGATGGAAGATAGAATACCATCCGAAAAAGAAGAAGAATTAATTCGAACTTTACAATTCAACCAAAGGATACTAAATAACAAAGAATACAAAAATGAGCGTCAAAGGAACGAGATCCTTACCTTAGTGAAGGATGTCTCAATGAAGATTGAAGCAATAAAAGCAGTCAAGACTATAAAGGATCAGTTATTAGGATTTAAAACAGAAACAGACAATATCAACAAATCTCTACGAATGCTTGACGAAGAACGGATATCTCTGCAAACGAAGATCGCAGAAATCAACAATAATCTCGATAGACTCTTCGATTCTAAGAGACGTCTTTCTTCAGATCACGAAAAATATCTAAACGAATACAATGAAACTATAACTCAACTAGACAAAATAAACGCACGTCTTAATCTGATGTCAGAAATGAGACAGAAACAGCGTCAAGAATATGGCCATGGGCTCCCCGACGATGCCTTATTTAGAGTAAAGGAGACAGCCAAGAAAAAGCTAGAGTCTGGGTCAAAGCTGACTTTTGAGGAATTAAAACTGCTATATAGCGAGAAAGGTCAATGAACAATATTGTCTTTC
>JBKOWU010000092.1:0-2567 GCA_046724555.1 Thermoproteota archaeon
GGCATTTCTCACATTATTTCTGCTATGCGATCACAAAAACATGTAATTACGGTAAATAAAGGACCTCTTGCAGTGGCTTTTCCTTCGTTGTTAGAACTAGCTAACTACAATAGTGTAATGCTTCGTTTTAGTGGAACTGTAGGTGGTGGAACCCCCATTTTAGACTTCGCAAAGCGCTGTTTGAAGGGTGACAGAATTATATCATTTAAAGGAATTTTGAATGGAACTACAAACTATATTTTAAGTAAAATGGAGGAGGGCTTGGTTTTCGAAAATGCTTTAGAAGATGCAAGGCAAAAAGGGTACGCGGAGGCAGTACCATCTCTTGATATTGATGGATTTGATCCGGCGGCCAAACTTGTAATCATGGCTAATTGGATAATGGGAATGAAAGTGACTATGAAAGACGTCAATAGAAGTGGAATTAAAGAAATTACCACAAATAACGTTCAACAAGCTCATAAAAGGGGCAATGCTATAAAGCTGATTGCAGAGTGTGATAATAAAGTTCTTAATGTAAAACCAATGGAGGTATCGAAAATCGATCCATTATGTGTGAATGGGACATTAAACGCAGTAACTTTTTCATCTGAACACTCGGGAGAACAAACAATAATTGGACGCGGGGCTGGAGGTATTGAGACTGCAAGTGCAATCCTTAGAGACATAATAGAAATAAAAGACACCATACTAGAGAGAAGATAAATATGGGTATTGCAAATTTTGGAATATAAAACATACACAATTCAATGGACACGACGGGATTTAATTGTAAAGCATGTACATTTATTTTGAATTGTATATATTTTGTTATTCAGAAAATGCTTAGTTAATGTGAGGCACTAAATACTCATAACTTTCGTCATAACTTCCTCATAAAGTTAGGGCTATTTTTCTAATATGACTAAACTACACTAATTCTAATTAATATATACATATATATATTTATTTCATTAATTTAACTACAAATATAAATCTAATTTTTCGCATCTGTCAAAAGAATTAATAGCCTGATCAAGTTTTTTCTATACAAAATGTATAGTGGTGAATTAGAAGTCCAGGCTAAACGAAAAGCACTTGCTGTTTTACATAATGAAATTAATAGAATTTTAAATTCAGCTAGGGATTTGTCAGCACTTACTGCTTCTATCGTTAGATCAGACGATAAAGACGTTCATACATGTATAGAACGTATGAGAAATGCTGAAGAAGAGGTAGAAAATTTACGTAGAAAGATTACGCGAGAAGTTGCTGAAATAGGGAGCCTCATGGTTTACAGGGAGGACATTCTTAGAACTGCCTATATTATGGATGATATTGCAGGATACATCAGTGGGATTGCATTTAGACTTGCAAACATGAAAATTTCTTCCTTAAAGAAGGGAAAGTTTGATGACGATCTTAAACAACTAATAGGAATGGTAGTAGATGCAATTTTTAAATTAAATGATATGGCACGTGCATTGAGTATCAATCCTGCAAGTACGATTGAAATAGCTCAGGAAGTTCAAAAATTAGAGCGCAGAGTTGATTCCAAGTATAGATCTGTTATAATAAAGGCACTCAACGAAATATCAACTACAAAGGATCTGTTGCTTTTAAAGGATGCGATAGAGGGAATTGAAGGCATGGCAGATAAATGCCAAGAAGCAGCCGATTCATTTACAATTTTGGCATTGAGCATGTAATGAATCCTATTACTGGAAGATTAGTAGAAAACAGGATAGTTGTATGGAGTATAGAAGAATCCCGTGCCCTATTCGGAAATGGCTACTACGGCAAACCGTTAGGTGTTCCAAAACCAAAAGGTACTCAATTTGATGCTCCATTAATTTTAGATTTAATAGAAGGTTGTTATCTAGTACACGCAGGTAAATTAAAGGTATTTAATATTCAAGGAAAAAAGATCTCATTCAGAGACATTCAAGCTATTTGTAGAAGGGAATATAGTGATTTCGATATAAAGTACCTGGTTTTTCAGAGCTTAAGAGACAATGGATATATAGTATCTCCTGGAATTAAATTTGGCTGTGATTTTGCAGTATATGAACATGGGCCAGGAATAGACCATGCTCCATACTTGGTTCAAGTACTTAAGCCTACAGATCACATGACAGCGACAGGAATTGTACTTGCAGGAAGATTGGCTACAACAGTCAGGAAGCAGTTCATATTAGCTATCCCAAAAACCAAAGGGAAGAGAGTTGATTTTGTAAGCTTTGATTGGTGGCGAGCCTAGTATTCAGACCAGACCTTTTTTAGCTAGAGGGAAGTAGTATGGTTGGCTGTTGCTCAGAGCTGGTCTTTTTTTGTTGTGGCAAATCAAACTTGACAAAGTTTTCTCCAGAGATTGTTAATCTGATGATAAATTTACTGGAACCCGGCTCGAGCCATCCTTTATATCTAATCGTGTTTTTGATGATATCAGTGATGCTAGGTTTTTTCTCATCTACTTCTTCATAGCAAGACAAAATTTCACCGTATTTAACTTCCGTTTGTTTGTTGATCTTTGTTAGATAATAGACAAATACGACAGTTTTTTCATAATGATTAGATGGATTCTTCTC
>JBKOWU010000282.1:0-9822 GCA_046724555.1 Thermoproteota archaeon
AGGATCTATCTAACGGTATTCAACTATAAGCTGACTTGGAAGATACGTACTACCAACTATTCATTGTTGATAATGATATTTTGAACTCGCACGTGAATCTAACGTATGCAATTATTTGATACGTTAGCCTATCTTCTTCTATAGACAGGTTAGAATCTCGTATTTCTCTTCTACGCTTGTTCATTTTAGCATCTATTAACTCTCGTAGTCATTAGAAATAGACAAAACATCTGTTTTGGATTCATTTTCCAACCATATTAGGAATTCGTCTTTTAGCTTCACTACATCAACAAACCCAGCATCAACTGAAGCGCCAGCCCCTAGGAAAAACATTGTGTAAGAATAAGGATTATCGCTAGACAACGCATTGCAGGTGTGATGTATCGATAATATTATTTTATTCATGTTACTTAATTCCTTGGTCCTGAAGCTAAACCTTATGAATCGTTTTCTGGTGTGTCATAATAGCTTTCAGTATATCCAGATTTGTATCCTTCACACCATGTAGCTGTATGTCCTTTAGGACAACTATCATCAAACCCATGGCCATTCAAACCTTGACTATCTCTTGTACCATCCTTTACTCCTCTTTGAAATCCATCCTCATTGCTTGTAGCTGTTTCGTTGTATACAGGCGATGATCACTCAGGACTTGATAGATTCAAAAAGAAACAAGTACAGGTATTAATTGCTTCACGCCCTATATCAACAGGGGTAGATGGACTACAGCACATTTGTAATAACCTGATCATAAACACACTTCCTTGGACCAATGCGGACTATCAGCAGCTTGTTGGAAGATTGGTCAGAAAAGGCAGCAAAATGGATTCTGTGAATATTTATATCATCAAAGCAAATATCAATGGATTTCCATATGATGATAACAAATGGAAAAGAATTCAATACAAACGTACATTAGCAGACTGTGCGGTAGATGGCAGGCTGCCTGAGAAGAACATGGTCACTCCGCGTCAAGCTATGATGGAAGCAGTAAGATGGCTGGAAAGACTGGAAAGAAGTGAAATATCACGGATTAATAGAAGAGATCTTGATGTAAGATTAACACCAGTCGAGATAGAGAAACATCAAATAAATTTAAGTGAATTCTCCAAATTAAACAGTGTCATCAACAACTCCAAGTCAGAAAACATACATGAGAGAATTAAGCAAGACCCTCAATTTCTGATACAATATCATGAAAGACTTGATGAGGCAAGAAAGTTTTGGAGTGTTGAGCCTTTAAATGTCATAGCAGACAAAATAAACGGACTAAAGATACCAGCGCAGATAATTATGAAAATGGTAATTGGAGACTTTGGCTGTGGTAGAGCTAGGCTTGCTGAATTGTTAAAGGAAAACAAAATGTACAATTTTGATCATCATGACATCTTAAATGACAAGATCATTTCATGTGATATGAAAAAAACACAACTTAAAAATGAGAGTCTGGATATCGCGGTTTTCTGTTTATCATTAATGGGTGAGAATTGGCCTGATTATGTAAAAGAAGCCAAAAGGTGCCTTCGAAGAAATGGAATGTTGATGATTGCAGAAACAACAAAATCCTTGGGGGCAAGGTTGTCCAATCTCAGCGATGAAATAAAAAAACAAGGGTTTGAAATATACTCAGATGAGGAAAGAGGAGATTTTACTTTTATAGAATCAAGGAAGTTATGACGAAGTGTCCTTCCTTTTTGCTTAAATTAAATTTCTTGATTTTAACCATTTCTGTTGGATATTTCCTGTAAAAAAGCATTTAGACTACAGTAACTCCTTTTTACTTTAAACTATAGCTTTAAAATAATGATCAACTGCAACCTGAAGTTCATCGATAGCCTTCCTTAACATCTCTCTATCTACTTCTGGAATTTTTGCAAGTACTATTTGCCTCTTATCATCATATACAAGGTCAGAGTAAAATACAGAAAGTCTTGCTTCAAAATCTGTTAATAGTCCTATAGTAAAGGATCTCCAACTAAAACCCTCAGGAGTAAAGCCTCCTTTATTGTTAAGTACATAACACCGTTCATATCGGTTCTCTTGCAAATAATCAAAGGCTGCTGGAAATTTTCTTTCATGGCGTATAAATTCACTTGAATATTTTAATACGTACCCACCTTTTCCTAATCTACTTTTGTTCAAAAGGATCATCTTCCCAAATTCTTCAATAGCATAAGTATAAAGTCCCGCAGAGATCTCTTTATCTATGTCAACCAATTTCCTTGCAGAGTTAAGCTTCTTTTTAATGCCATCATTTGTGATTATCATTAAATCTTTCCACTGTTTCTTTGAAATTATAATTTCAGCGGGCTTTTTCCTCTTCGAATTTATCAACATAACAAAAATTACTACTACTATAGGATAGTCATTATTTAAGAACCAATCAAACAAAGAATGTTGAAGCTTCCTAAAGCATACATTCAATATTCCTGATAATTTTTTGTTTGACTCTAAGGGCGATTTTGATCTTAACTATGTCAAACCTTCTGCCCCGCCTACGCCTTTATTGAAGTTAAGAATCAGAAATACAACTCAATATCTAAACTGGCGCATTGCTGTTTTAAAGCGAGATAATTTTACATAAGATATGTCATGCCAGAGTTACGAAGAACAAAAGTCTGCGATTGGAGGTACACCATCCTAAAAGCTTTGATGATATCTGTAAAGAAAACAACATATCTACAATAGAACTAGCTTTGGAGTGTAAAGAGTTATGGAATGTTAAAAATGGTATTTCCATTTGCTACAAATGTCATAAGGATGTGGAAAACCTAAGGACGAAATTAAGGAATATGTTTATTATCCGACATATGGGAAAAAGCTAAATAACCAAAACAACTGAACCCCATTACATGCGGGGACAGAATCCCACCGAACCCGCTACTATTTATAGTAGCGATGTGGGGCTGTATAAGATGTAGGGAAATTCCTAATCTTCATCTTTTTAAAACAAATCTTTTTCTGTTTTCATATTCACAATTGAGATCCTATGATTAACGATCCTTGACTGTTGAGGGTAAAGTTGGGGCCAGGTACGCAGCGAGTGCCTTGAAGATGTCGGTGGCGATGCTCGTGCCCTCCGCGGCGTTCGGGCCGTGCGTGTTGTCGATCACGATCGAGAGCTGCTGCGACGGCAGGTACGCGGCAATCCCCTCGTATCCGTTGAAGACCGGGTTCTGCAACACCCACCCATTGCCGACGGCGACCCCAAGTCCGTAGCTGATCTGCCCAGGCGCACCCGGCAGGCCCTTCGACAGATCCTCGACCTGCTCGCTCGCTGACTCCTTCGAGAGCAGCTTGCCGGTGCCGACCGCCTTGATGAGCGTGGTCATGTCGCGCAGCGTCGACGTCATGATGAGTCCGTCGCCGAGGCCCCACGACGGGCTCCATCCAGTCGACTCCTCGTAGACACCGCGCTCCGACGTGTACGCGTGGAGTGCGGGTGAAGGGATGGCCGGGAGCTTCGTGATATTCGTTTCGGTGAGCCCGAGCGGACCGAGGAACTTCTGCTGCAAGAGCTCGGTGATCGATTTCCCGGTGATCTTCTCGACAACGTTGCCGAGGATGATGAAGTTGGTGTGCGCGTAGTGGAAGCATGCGCCCGGGTCGCAGACGATCGGCTGCGCGAACGCGTACTGCAGCAGCTCGTCGTCCGTCCAGTGGCGGAACGGCTCCGCGAGCAGCGCCGCCTGGAAGGGCGGGTTCTCCTGGATGTAGTCGGGGTAGCCGGAGGTGACGCTCGAGAGCATCCGCAGCGTCACCTTGTCGGCGTTGGGGTACTGCGGGAACCACTTCGACAGGGTGTCGTCGAGGCTGAGCTTGCCCTGCTCCTGCAGCTGCAGCACCAGAGTCGTGAGCATGGGGATCGCCATCGAGCCGGGACGGAACTTCATGTCCGGCGTCGCCGGCACTCCCTCCTGGGAATCCCCGAGACCCGTCTTGACGACGGTGCCGTTGTCGACGTCGACGCGCAGGAGCACCCCCTTGGCGTCCTCCTTCTGCATGACGCCCTGCGTGATCGAGATGATCTGCTTCGACACCTCGGCCTTGCTCGTGCACGTGCCGCCGATGTCGATCTGGTTCGACGAGCACTTCGAGTTGGTCGTCGTTGTATTGGTACCCATAGTAGAATTCGCAAGCGTATTGTTTACTGCAGGCATGTTCACAACTTGTCCCATTGCTGTAGTTGGAACGAGTATGAACGCTGCCAGCACTAAGCCTAAGCAAAAGGGTTTCATTTATAGATACTCCAGTTTCGTCACGAACATACCCACGGCTTTCATTGAACTAACACTAAATTGATTCACTTCAAGTTCTTTAGGAATCCCACCAATTACAACAGATCGATCCGTGGGTTCAATGACCGTTCCATTATTATCTTTTGTAGAAGAAGGATTCCACACAAAATTACCTCCACCACCATCTCCTATGGAGGTATGACCTTTTACAATATCTGTCACATTTAATTTAAATGAATCTTGAATTATTTTTCCATTTATAGCACGTAATTCACTTATGCTATCTACTGTTATTACGGACCCGATCATATTTTCAAATATGTAGGTTAATATTTAAATTTGGTGTTAATAGACAAAATCAAGAATTAACGGAAAATGACTATCAATAACGGGTCTAAACTGCTAAAACTAGTTAATTCATGCAGCAATTTCTGCATTGAGTTTATATTAAAATATCCATTCAAGAACTTATCCATGCTTGGAAGATTCGAAAGTCACTGATGAATATTAAGATATTAACTGGTGCATAAGATAGAAAGATTTGTGAATCATTTATGGATATAGAAATGCACCTATAATCCAAACTTCAGAAATGTCGTGTTTTATGAAGATATAAAATTTTTATAGAAATTAGGACATTCTTTCTTACGGTTATCGATCTATCACGCATATTTTGTTTGTATCCATACTAACTTTGCGTTAGGATTGGGCCATTTAAATAGTCAAATTTGTTATTAGTCCCATTGAGCCCGCATTAAAAATTTATTACTTCTTATTACAAATAGATTACAAACTGATTATGATATCAAAATAAAAAAATACTTTATCAAACCCATGTGGATATCCTCAAGAGTTCCACCGAACCCTTATACCATACGGAACTTAATCCCACCGAACCCGCTGTGATATCACTCCTTTATTAGGATTCTATGCGAATAAAAAGGAGAGCGAAAAAATAAATTGATATCTGAAATCGAGTCTAGTGAATCAGCAGACCCATACTCTATGTTCTTATTTGCTATGAGGTCACCTAAGACACGAGAAAAATGTACTGGAAGACTGAGGATGTTTTTTGATTTTCTTGGTATTCTTCCTGGACAAAAAATGGAAGAGCGTTCTATGGCTTTTTGTGAGAAAGCAAAATCCGATAATAGATGGGCTTTTAGCAGCATAATACAATATCTTCAGAGATTGAAGGAAAGAGTTGAGATGAAGGAAATAACCGCAGGAACCATGAAGAACCGCTATCAGGCTGTCAAATTATTCTGTGAGATGGCGGATATTAATATTTCATGGAAGAAGATAAGCAGAGGTATTCCTAGAGTAAGAAAATTCGCTAATGATAGAGCACCTACTGCAGAAGAAATACAGAAAATAATTGAATATCCTTCAAAGCCATTGTATGTACTATGGCATCTTCTGGAATACGCGTTGGCGCGTGGGATTTCCTAAAATGGAAGCATATTACACCAATAGAAAAGAATGGAATGGTCGTAGCGGGAAAAATTATCGTTTATGCTGGTGAAGACGACGAATATTTTGTGTTCATAACTTCTGAAGCATATCACGAGTTAGAAAAGTGGAAGGAATACAGAATACATGCTGGAGAAATACTAACCAAAGAAAGCTGGGTTATGCGTAATACATGGAATACAAAGAAAGGCTATACCAGAGGTTTGGTCAGTGCACCCGTAAAGCTTCAAGCTGAAGGTGTCAAAAGGCTGGTGGAAGATGCGCTTTGGACACAGGGGCTTCGGAGAAGGCTTGAAAATGGCGAGAAACGCCATGAATTTCAAACAGATCATGGATTTAGAAAATGGTTTAAGACTAGGTGTGAACTTGGCGGAATGAAACCTGCCAATATAGAGAAGTTAATGAATCATTCCTCGGGAATGTCATCAGACTCTTATTATAGAGTAACAGAAGATGAGCTTTTATCAGATTATCTCAACGTTGCGGACTTCCTTACTATATCACAAGAGAACAAATTGGTACTGGACAACCAGAGAATAAAGCAAAATTATGTCCATCTTCAACTAGATAACAATGAAATACTGGCAAGGCTCAAGGAATTGGAACCACTATTAGCATTAAAAGAGACATTAATTAAAGAGGGAATACTGAAGGAACCGTAATTTATCCTATAGATCTCCTTAGTCTTTTACATTGCATACATGGCCTGTGCTAAGTCTTTTTGAAAATTGACCAGGTCTCTCTTCCACCTATAAAACCACTTTTCAATATCTTCGTCTTCATCTAGTATTTCTTTAAATTTCTTCCTCGGAGATATTAAAGAAAGAAAATCTACATAATCATGCGACCCATACATTGTCTTGGTCTTCCGCATTTTTGATAACAATTCTGACTGGACAGATTCAAAGCCATAGTACGGAAACATTAATGGTATATGGTGATCTCTCTGCAAATTAATATAATATAGAAATGATATTTCCTCACCTAATGCATATGACAATTCATCCATGACAAAAGTGGTATCCATATTCCTAGATCTCCTTTGTTCTTGCTCGTATAGGTCCCCTTGGAATTTAACTGGATTCAAATACATATTTAACATGTTTATTTCGATAAGTTTTTGACTAACAGGAGCTATATTTTGGGACTGCGTTTTTTGACTACGATCATTACTTTTGTGTTTTAAGGAATTATACTTGTTGTCGGATCTTTCGGATTTAGATAATTGCAAGAAGCCAGCATATAGCAACTCGTCTAATTGCTTAGCACAATATCCCACTAGCGAGCACATACTTTCGTAATACTCTTTAAGTCCACCCATGAGAACTGAAGTCGATAAAGCTGTTGAACGCGCTTCCGCATCTATTATAATATCGAAGTTGTAATACGACCAATCATTTAGTTTTCTCTTAAGGATGTTCCATTTACCAAAAATTAGGGGTAAAAGTCTTCCGTCATTGTACTTGCATATCATTTTGTCGTAAAAATCCTGGATAGAAAACCTATAGGTAAAGCACTTGGTGCTAAAAAAGGCGATTTAATAGGGTATTTTGATGCTGACGTTAAGAAGACTGCTAATGGTAGGAGTTGGTCTACTAATCCTGCAGATATTGACATTGCAAAGTACAAAATGAATCTATGGAATACAGTAAAAGAAGTTTTAGAAATTGCACGATATGACATAGAAAGTTTAGCACAAGAATTTGGTCTTGTCCAATTTCATGAAAAAAGAAATTCAAGTCAAAAGGAAAAAAAGGTCACTGTAATGCAGAACCGCCAAGTGGTGTGACCGGGTAGCGCTAATCTGCATTAAAACCTAGAAAAAGAAAAAACGAAATGATCAATAACAGAAAAAATGGTGCTAGCAACACCAATGAAATGATAGAAAATAGCAGCAAGGGCAATGGTCATATGAACTTAAGCGCAAAGGCAATGTATCAACTGGATTGAACGACTATTACAAACACCATTAAAAGAACACAGGAAGTACTGCATCTGGAGAATTCTTGCACCTTATTTTATCAATGTAAAACATTTGTCGTTTGGTAGTTCTTATAATAAGATATACCAATGGTTAGAGAGATGCAATGAACTAAGGGAATTGGATTTCGACCTTGCAACAAAGATAAATGATAGCCTTGTCAGGGCTACCAACACAGGTTATTTACCAATTAGTTTTGACAATCCATTAAAAGAGCCTAGGACTTTGAGGGCTGATAACAATCGATTGTATAATATCATCAAGACGAATAATTCTATTTTACAATGATTTGTCCATGCATGAATGGATGTAAAGTACAGCTATAGTCAAAAGTACCTTGTTTATCAAATACATGTACAAATGTCATTCCGGGGTTAATAAGACTAGAATCAAATAACGTACCTACATCTCCGTTTTCTGGAAGACCGGATGTTACCGTATGGATGCTAGAATCCTTATTTGTCCATGTGACGGATGTACCTGTCTTTACAGTTAGTGGTGACGGGTCATAGGGATTTGAAATGGTAGGAGAAGAAGATCCCTGAACTATTGAAACAGATGCAGTCGTTGCTTGCGCATATATTGGCTTTTGATAAAACATATTAGGTGACGCTGATAGTATAGAAATAGATATTACCAACACACCTATTAATAATTTGGGACTGCCGGACATACATACTCGAACAAAACTTTCTCCCAAGACCATGTATCTTTCTGTTAATATAAAATACATTCATTACGTAATTTAAACACATTGGTACAACTCTCGAATTAGGTCGAGGATCAATATTATTAGGTATGGCTGAATTTGTGCCTACTCTTAGTATTGACAAAAATACCTGCACCAAGAATTTCTTATTACGTAGAACAACTATCAGCAAAAAATAATAAGAATTCAGCTCATATAGATGAGTGATGCAAATAAAAGTTGCATTCTTACCTGTAATGTTACCCATGCTAACGCTACTTTTAGTTTTTTCTTTTTCTAATACTAAAATAGCATATGCTCACATAACTAAAATGTTTGGCAACATTCAAGTTGAAGTTGGCTGGGGTAACGAACCTCCACTAGTAGGTCTGTTAAATAATGCCATAGTCCAAGTAAACCAAACCAGTGGCAAAAATACTCAGACGCCTATAATCAATGCCTTGGCTAATATGGATATAGCAGTAAAGTATGGTGGAGTAACAAAACCACTCGACTTTGTTCCATCTGAAGAAACAGAAGGCATGTACAATGGCCAGATGATCCCTTACAAGGCCTGGTACATATAGCCTTGTACTGAATGGCACGATACAGAATCAGAAAATCAACACCGAGATACCGCTTGATTTGGTTGAAAGTACTCAAAAACTCGATTTTCCTGATTCTGGAGGCGCCAGCAGCGGTGGAATAGGTGTTAGCAATACAGCAGCTACTAGCAATAACATTGGACCCCAACTTCAGGGAATTGTATCTGTAGCCAAGACATAACCTGTACCATCAATGTTGTTGCTAGAACCAGCTAATTTCTGTGCT
The DNA here is from genome assembly GCA_046724555.1 of Thermoproteota archaeon. Classification (GTDB taxonomy): domain Archaea; phylum Thermoproteota; class Nitrososphaeria; order Nitrososphaerales; family Nitrososphaeraceae; genus JAFAQB01. The sequence continues at coordinate 9,212 of JBKOWU010000282.1, forward strand.
GCTGTTATCGCCGGCTCCCCAATTCCTGTAGCTATATCTAATACTTTTTGGCCAGGTTTGATTTGCGCAAGTTCTACCAGTCTGTCACTTACTTTTTGTGCAGCAACTTCAACTGTTTGCCACCATTCTTTCCAGCCTTCAGCAACACTATTCCATCTTTGACGCTGTTCTGTCTTGAATTGTTCGCTATCAAAAGAAGAAGGAGGAGAAGATGTCATGTAATCACATATGTTAGCTTAGATAAGTATATCTTTTATCATCATTAATTGCATATTCTAATGACTATAACTGTCAGGGATATGATGAGCAAAACCCTAGAAACCATTCAAGAAATGTCTTCTGTTCAAGAAGCAGCGAAGAAGATGAAGGAAAAGGGCGTCAGTTCATTAGTAGCAGTTGATGCTGATGATAAACCACAGGGTTTAATTACTGAACGGGATTTAGTAAGAAAGGTATGTGTTAATGACAAACCTGTTAGTGCTGTGACAAATAAAGAGATAATGTCTTCCTCTCCTCTTATTACTATCAAGGCCAGCTCATCCGTATCAAAAGCTGCTGACATGATGTTGCAATACAATGTAAGACATTTGCTTATTATTGATAATGCAGAT
>JBKOWU010000090.1:0-1646 GCA_046724555.1 Thermoproteota archaeon
ACACCTGCATTAAAACGTATGCTTTCCCCGAATTCGTTCTAAAACATCAACTATTTTATAGAACAAACTCATTGTGGTGATATATCCCAATTTGATCCAGGACGGACAAGACCATTTTCGTCTAGCACTTCCGATATTAGATGTGCTTTACCATCAGATCTTTGCTTTTGTATTTTGATGTATCCAAAGTTGAAGATTTTGCTTTCTTGATATTTGGCTGTAGCATTGATTGTTGGATCAGGTGGGCTTGCTTTAAGTGGAATTGCGCTTATAGGTCCACTAACTAATTCATGGTAAATTAGCTTATCTCCATCATGATTAGGATCATCTTCAACTAGTATATTTGTTGGAAAATGTACATCTGTTGTGACTACAACTACATTTTTTATATTATGGTCATCTAGGATTCTTAGAAATTCTGAACGTTCTCTTGTAAATATCTTGCTAAAAGTACTATTGGTAGTATAAGTAGCCCAATTATCACAGCCTACTTTTTTATTATAGCAGCTTGGTATTGTTGTTGGTACATCAGAAGAAATAACCTTCCATGTGGCAGTAGAGTTAAGAAGACTTTGCTCTAGCCATTGGAGCTGTTCTTTTCCAATTAATGTTTTATTATTTTGCGGAGTATCAGGTAAGTCATCTCGGCTGCGATAAGAATGGACATCTAATAAAAACAAATCAAGATCCTTACCCCAATGAAAAGATCTGTATATGCGGTTTGGTTCGTCTTTGTTTCTATCTATAGGCGAGAAGTTAAAAAATGCATTAATGCCAGCTTTTACTACATTAGGAAAGCCAGTTCTATTTTTAGTTGCACTAGTCCAATATGACCATTTACCACCATAATCGTCTACTACTTCGTGGTCATCTGCCTGAGAATACATTGACGTATTGCGCAGAAGACTCTGTAAATGAGGATCTGCTCTGTTATATTCCCAATGTTTATTGTAAACATCTGCCAGTTGCGTTTGATTATTCCAATTAACCTTGTTGTCAGTAACACTTGGGAAATTTCCCTCTACGTTTTTCCATGCTGTAACATTTGCTGGGCCATTTGCAGTACATGCATTGTCTCCATAAATTTGATCTCCATTGAATATAAAAAAGTCAGGAGATAATGACTGCATTATTGAAAATATGGGATAACCTTGTATTCCTCCTGTACCATCCCGTCTACAATAGTTCTGTCCACCAAGATCTGCACCAACAACAAAGCTAATCGTTCTATTATTAGTGCTATCAGCGCCGCTAGATGGAGCTGTCCTAAAACTACCTATCATAGAATCTGATGTTGGTAATAATGATGATGGATTTTTACCAATATTGGTAGTATTGACATTCTCAGAAGCAGGAGAGAACCATACACGATAATAATATAGAGCATCTGGAGAAAGTGAATCAAGTTTTATATGACCAGCAAAGTCTGTTGATTTGTCTACTATTTGCGTCTTTGACTTTGCATGTGAAAATGAGGAATTGACATCATATTGTACATGCATCAGAGCCTGAGCATTTGCGCGTGACCATATAATAGCGCTATTATCTGTAACATCACCGTTAGCTATGCCATCAGTAATGACTAACTTATTGGAGTCATTATTGTTCTGTGCAAATGCATTATTATTTAGGATCAAAATTACTAC
>JBKOWU010000137.1:0-6923 GCA_046724555.1 Thermoproteota archaeon
AAATAACACGCTATTTGTGGGAATGGAAGCATTCAAGACATCTATTCAAACTGCAAGAGATAATTCAAGGGAGATTTCAAGAATAGGTGTTAACAGTTCAAAAACATTTGAGCAAGTGTCAAGGGATACAGCTCCAACAACGACGTCCTTCCCATAGGAAATAAAGTAACTGCAAGGAAAGCAAGGGTAAGGGTTGATTTAATAAGATGAGAAAAACAAGGCAACAACGAAGATTAGAATCACATTAATTTGGGCTTTATATAACTATACTGCAGTTCTCAATGCAGTAATTAATTATCAAATCTGTCTGCCATGTTAAGGGTATTACCTATTTGATTATGTTGTCATATATTTGCGCTATGCATAAAACAATTTGTCAAAATGTTTTATATACATAGAGACCAGTCGATACTAGAGTTGGCGATCTCATCTCCTGATACAAACACAAAGACCTAGGATGCTGTACGGTCTCCAAAATACAAATAAGGCTATTCTGCAATCAATATCTAAATCAAAATCTGGAATAGATATTTGCGGTAACTATACAATGCAAGCCATAGAACTTGAGGTTTTTAAAAAGATTCTTAGTGATGCAAGAGATAGAGGAATAAGATTTAGATGTATTATCGAAATTACAAAGGAAAATATAGATTGTTGCAAGAAATTGATGGAACTAGTTGAGATTCGACATTTAGCAGGTCTCAAAGCAGAGTTCATTTTAAACAAGACAAAATGTCTTTCTATTGATACTACCGCCACTAATGCTTTGCAAGAACGAAACGCTGTTCCCCAAATTGTATATATTGACATTGTACAGATTGTAGAACAATACCACCGAATATTTGATACTCTGTGGAATAATACTACCACAATCTCTGCACAAGAAAGAATCAAAGAGATCGAAGAACGACGAGCGAGACGCTTCACTTTAGATATTATCCAAGATCGTAGACGCGCCGAATCTCTATTTTTAGCTCAAATCCAGGAAGCTAGATCAGAGGTGCTTATTGCAGTTAGTTCACTCCTAGACTTAGAACATTTTGCCACAATTGGCTTAGTTGATAGCATAAAACAGGCTAGACACAGAGGTGTGACTACAATGATTCTTCATTCAGAAGAAGAATGGACCAATGATGCAGCTACACGATCACAATTAATCTCTGATATGAGGAAATGCTCTCAAATCAAAAGGATTTCAGGAATACAAGGAATTATATTATTAATCGATAACGCTAAATTACTAACTATATCTGATCGAGATGAAAATGATGACCATGGACTCGATTTTACCGCTGTATATTCTGATAACAAATCTCTTGCAAAAAACTTTGGCTCGCTTCTTGATTCCTTATTAAATGAAACAGAAATGCTTGAGTCTATGATTGCAGCAAAGGATAATCTAGCACATATAAATCAACAACTTGCAGAGGCTAATGAACAGCTAACGATCCATGGCAGAATGCAGAGAGAGTTTATCGATGTAGCAGCGCATGAACTGAGAACTCCTATACAGTCTATCTTAGGGCATGCAGAACTGCTTGAAGAAGAACAAGAAGATGAAATATCTACAAGAGAACAAAGAAGAACAGCAGGAGGAGAAATCGAAAGTGGTATTGATAATAAAAAAAATTCTATCAGGGCTGTAATCCGCAATGCAAAGAGACTAGAGCAACTTTCACACGTTATTTTAGATGTTACTAAAATAGAGAACAAGTCATTAAATTTAAACAAAGAGTTACTGAACTTAAATGATGTAATTCTAACTGCAATAGATGATTTGGTCATATATACGGCAAAGGACTTATACAAAAAAAATAATCATATAAAATTAAGATATGAGCCTATTGAAAACAATATTTTTGTAGATGCTGACAAAACTAGGCTGACTCAAGTTATTTCTAATTTGCTGAGGAATGCTGTTAAATTTACAAAGGAAGGATATTTAACTATAAACACAGAAAAAAAAGAAGATTGCGTTCTTGTCAAGATACAAGATACAGGCTCAGGGATAGATCCAGAAATTATTCCAAGATTATTTACAAAATTTGCTACAAAGTCTGATGAAGGTACCGGTCTTGGTTTATTTATCTGTAGAGGTATTGTAGAAGCACATGGCGGTAGAATGTGGGCTGAGAATAATAGAGAGGGCGAAAAAAGAGGAGCGACATTTACATTTAGCTTGCCTTTAACTAAAAAATAACAAGCCAGATATTAACAACAATAACAATAAGATGATGGGAATTACCGAACTCTGGTAAAGACCAAATCTCAAAATAATAGTAGATCATAAAGACCATGATGATGGCTATAAAACAATTTCTACTGTATATTAAGCAATAATACAAATAAAAATATCTTCTCTTTATTACGAAAAGCTATATTTTTTCATATTCTTTTTTTGCATTGAGAACTTTGTCCTCAAAGTTTGACGTAATCGCAAAAGGAAGGTCAATTCCGATTCTTTTGTAAAGCAAACGAAGTATTCGTCTCTGAATGATTCTCGTGCCTCCATCTATTACAGCATATAGTGCATTGGATAGAGCCTGGGGATTTTCCGCAGTATCGCTCAAACTAACTGAATATCTGTCTTTAATATAAGAAGTTATAACTACTGATAAATCCTTTCCTAAAATTGAAAGTGCCTGTACAACTGCTTGCTCATATGCTTCATTGAATTTATTTTGAGTATGGTTCAAGGTTTAGATCATCATATTCCTTAATAATTAATCCCATAGTTCATCATGTCTACTTCTTTTTTTATATGTGTCATCATCACTATCCTCTTGTTCTTTGAGCGACTCCTGTGAATATACCTACGTACTCACTACCTATCGGACCAACTATTTCGACACCATTATCCTTGGAGATTCTAAATTCCAATATGGATTCGTCATGCTGTGTTCCTCTCATCTTGAGTACTAGTAAAATTCTCCTCAATCGTCCTTCGACCTCTACATATCTAAGAAGTATTATATTTTGTAAAAGCGACGATAATCCCAATTCAGAGAGCTCAAACCCACTCTTCTGCGTTGTAAGAATAGTAATTAGTGCTGTAATTTTATAATGCTGTATTAAGCTTATAAAACGTTTAGCAATCATATGCATGTCATTCTTGTACTTGTTTTCAAAAGCAGACAGACCGTCTATGACAAGACGTTTTGCTTTTGTGCTCTCAATGCTAGCTGCCAAACTTGCAATGAGTGCATCTGGACTGTCATTCCAAGGACTACCTACGAGAATAGATAATCCGTTATTTTCGAGTTCAGTTGGATTATATCCATAATTTTTGGCCATCATTCTTATCCCATCAGCGGAGTCTTCTAACGAGTAAAATATTCCAGCCTCCCCTTTTTTTACCCCCTCTGCAATATACCGAAAAGCAAAAGTTGACTTTGCAGTACCCGTTGGTCCGATAACTGCGCTGGTTGTGCCTCGGATGAAACCATTGCCAATTCTTTCATCCAAGCCTGGGATTCCACTTAATAATCGCTCCTCCGAAGCAGCAAAAGTCAGCCTTAAGCTCTGTTTGGGATATAGTATCATTCCATTTCTAGTTATTGTACAAACATGTGATTCTCGATTGATTGCAGTACCTCTCATTTTGAAAACTCGGAGAGTTATTGGAGAGGTATTATCTTCAGTGTGCTCGAGTCGTATAACACCATCTACGACGGACTCTTCTATTCCATACCCCATGCTTTCTCTTCCATGTGGAATTTCCATAACAAGCAAACTTGTGATCCCTTCTGATCTCATTATTTTTCCCAAAAGCACATGGATTGCATTTCTGGCTTCGCTTTGATGTTCAAATGCTAGTGATATTGCTGAAAATGAATCTAATACTAATCTTTTCGTATTGTCAGTTCTAATAGTAGCTAAAATCTCTTCAAATGTATCTTGTACTCCATCCTTTGTCAGTGAAGCAAAATCCAAATAAGTAAATTTGCCTTCTCTTTCGAACTTATCAAAATTCATTCCAACCGTTTTGATGTTGGCATAAAACTGTGCTTTGGATTCACTAAATGAAATATATAATCCATTCTCATTTTTATTAGCTAAACCATAATAGAGAAATTGTGCACATAATATTGTTTTGCCGCTTCCAGACTTTCCGGCAATCATTACTGTAGATCCCTTTGGGATTCCACCTTCGATAAGAGAATCAACGCCTGGAACACCTGTAGATATTCGCTCTAACATGTCCTATGTTATGTAGATCGAGTCCTCATCACAATTAATATAAACTTTAGTTCATAATTAAGAATGGTTTCTTATATCAAAACCAGCTTATCGTCAATGAATCATCGATGTAGAATTGACAATTTGCTACCAAGGTTTTATATCAGCACAATGAATGGAGTATATATTTTTGTTCTACTCCTATTATTATGTAAAGGTTAAAGGGCTTAATCTGTTAGAAGCGCTAAAAAGGAATTATGTAGTATATACAAGGGGATAAGAAGCTTTTTAACTGCTCCATAGTTTTACTATATGCGAACCCATTTTTAGCACCGATATCTGTCTGAACCCCCTTGGGCCCATTTTAAAGTTGTTTCAAAGTTCCAAAATAGAAAGAGCTATAGCTAAGTTCGTTATTACTATTGATATCATCAATATGCAAATATCCTTTAGGAGAACTGGTCATGTTTAGAAACAAGGTATTTGAATCAACATTAACGGGCTTTTCTTATCGTATTTTTATAGAAGGTCTAAAATCTGCTGTAACCAAAGCCGCATATACTTTTGCTCTTCAAAAATACATGAAATATCTTAAAATAGATAATCCAGATGATTTACTAAAATATCAAGATAACCCCAAATTTATCCAAAACCAGATAATTGATTATTTGATATATATGAAAAACCCACCTATCTCATTAAGGTATGCTACCAGAAGCCAATATTTGGCAGCAATTATGACATATTATGATCTAAACGAAGTAATCTTAAACAAGAAAAAGATTTACAGATACCTTGGAGAAGAAGAAAAACCAATTGAGAATAGATCTTACACTAGAGATGAAATAGCAAAAATGCTAGATGTTTGTGATGAGCGAGTCAAAGCATTAATTTTACTTTTATCGTCAGCGGGTGTAAGAATAAGAGCAATAGTTGATCTCAAACTAGAAGACTTGACAACCATTCCTAATTTTGATCTATATAGAGTAAAAGTATATTCTGATTCAAATCAAAGCTATTTTGTTTTCATTACTCCTGAAGCATCCAAAGCTATAAACATATATCTAAGCTATAGGGAAAGATACGGCGAAAGACTAACACCTAAATCGCCACTTTTCAGAGATCAATTTGATAGAAATGATCCCGACTCTATTCATAGTGTTAAACCACTAAAACTAAGAGCAGTAGAAAGGCTAATCTCAAGAACAATAGAAAAATCGGGGCTAAGAACAGTGGAAAGACAGACAGAGCTACAACGTGGTGAACATGGAAAAATCAGAAAGGATGTCAGACTCACAACTGGATTTAGGAAATTCTTTGATACCCAATTGATATATGCAGATGTAAGACCAGCAATCAAAGAAAAGTTTATGGGCCATAGTATAGGACTAGATGACAACTACTTCAAACCAACTGAAAATGATGTATTAGAGGAGTATCTTACAGCAGTTGATTGGCTAACAATAAATGAAGAAAATAGACTAAAGCAAGTCAAAGAGCTAACAAAGAAACAAGATGAAATTGAGATCATGGAAAAGCGTCATAAAGAGGAGATGGAGTGTATAAAAGAAGAGATGCATCAGCGGTATAATTATGTTATATCAATGATACAACAAAATCCAACATTGGCACAGGTTAAACCAGAGGCATTATCTAGAAAAAGCGTTGGAGGCAGTTGATTTTCTAAACATGCAGGCTTTCATTGTTTGTTGAATCCATTTGGGGCTTTTTCTACATAGTTCCTGAATGTCTGTTCTGGATTCTGCTTTCTATGTTGTACCAACGTCTTCCAATCACTAAGCACATAATCGAAGTCATGCCATTTATAGATGTACGGTTCAGGAAATGCAAACACCTTAAAATCACTATAAATTTTCCAGATAGCACCCAATACAGATTCGATTTCATTTTGCATTCCTAATCTTGTAAATGTTTCTAGATGTTCTATCATCTTGTCAGTTGCATAAAGTCTATTCAGCACAACAGATGATTGGAAAACTAAATTCATATCCCCTGCTTTAGAAGATCTGTATACCTCTGAAATCCGTACTTGAATATCTGCAAGCTTTGTGAAAAGAGATGTGAATAATTTTTTTAGTATCTCTTTATCTTCTACCTTTGATGGCCAAGTAATCATTGCACGAATAAGAAATACGTTCACAACTTCTTGGAAAATATAAAGCGGCTGCGATAAGAACGGAAGGATCGGTTCAAACCTAGTGCCGAACCCTTGGGATGAGACATTATTTTTTATGGCCAAGTATTGAGCATCGAACTTTTGTTTTGAATTCTCTATAAGTGAAAGAAATGAATTCTCAAATTCCCTTAATTCATTTTCTACTAAAACCAGTATATTACCAGAATTGACATATAGCTCATGGTCGCGGCTATTTTCTTTTTCTATCTCTATGCTAACTATACCATCTTCGCATAGTTCTTCTATGGTTTTGAGCGCAGTAACGCGGGATATCTTAGATTTAAGTGCTTTTACAACCTTCTGCTTGTTACAGCCGGGATTATTTTTTATATATTCAGTTACTGCATTGCGCCTTTCTTGTATGTTCATGAGATTAGTATAACGACCAGTATATCAGTATATATCAATGCAGCTGGGTCTTCACTTAAAGTTATTAGCTCCTACAGCACAGGAGTTGATCATATAGATATCAATGAAGCAACCAAAAGGGGTATTCATGTAACAACAACTGGCGATATACTTACTGAGGCAGTGGCTGACCTTACCT
>JBKOWU010000377.1:0-3237 GCA_046724555.1 Thermoproteota archaeon
GTAACCAAATTTAGGATCGTTTTTACTATAATTTTAGAGGCCCATTTATAATGAGATAATTATAATGACAAATATTGCAGAATTATATGGAGAAATTTCATAGCTTCTCCGAAAATTAGGTAAGTCTTTGAATGTCATTCAATATACAGAATACATTTGCAGGATCTAGCTTTATGTGTTTTGTACCAACTAATGTGATATATATTAAGGAAAATGATGGGGTTAGTGTGCGAACCTTCTACTATTTGAACTTCAGTCAGTAGAGATAACTAAACAAATTTACTTGGTAGGTTTTACTACTGCTTTAAATCGTACGTTTCCATTAGCTACTTTATCATATGCATTGCTAATTTCTTCTAATGGAGATATCTCAGTCATTACCTTCACTTTACCTTTTGCAACGTAATCTAATGCTTCATAAAGGTGTTCTCTATCATTTTGTGTGGAACCTATGATACGGATGCGCTTGAATAAGATCTCTGGAGTGACTGTTAGCGACTCACTTGGCGAAACTCCCATTAAAATTACACGCCCATCTGGCCGGAGACCTTTAATTGCATCTGCAGTTGCCTTGTATGAATTACTTGTAGCCAGTATTACATCTGCTCCTCCTTGTCCACCATTTCCATCCGGGCTATTATCATCATGTTGACCTTTTTCTTTTAGCAATCCCTCTCCATCTGAAACAACACTATCAGCTCCAAGCATGTATGCTAGCTCTTCTTTATCTTTTGAATGTGTAACAGCAATTGTTTCAAAGCCAGCAGCTTTAGAGTATTGAATTCCAAGATGGCCCAGTGCTCCTATACCTACTACAGCAATTCGCTCATGTGGCTTTGGATTAGCCAACCTCAATCCACTATATACAGTATATCCTGCACAAAATATGGGTGCAGCCTGATCATATGATACTCCATTTGGTATTAGCTGGGTGGCATCAGCATATGCAACCATATACTCAGCATGACCACCTGCAATATTGATGCCAGTTGCTATGTGATTAGGACAAAATAATGATTTACCACGCTGGCACCACTCACATCTACCACATGTTGATTGAAACCAAGGTACTCCTACTCTATCGCCAACTTTTCGTATAGTCACGCCTTCACCTAATTCAACAATTTCTCCTGCAGGCTCATGTCCTATTATATAAGGGAATTTCACTCCTAAGGCGCCATGAGTAGCATGTACATCTGTATAGCATATACCACTAGCATGCATTTTGATAAGTACCTGATTAACTCCTGGCTGAGGAGTGGAAACTTCTTTGACTTCCCACTTTCCATTTACTGATGGAACAACTGCAGCTAACATCTCAGATGAAGACAACGAATACTACTTGTTGAAAGTATGTATATATCAATTCCCATTGTTAGGTGTGTACTCAATTCAAGGTTACTATAGATAATAACAATTAAAGATCAAGATATCAGAAAATCGGAGCAGCCCCAGAATTCATACACACTATTTAGAGCTTACACTACCTACACTGCCTTCACTGTGTAAGCTGTGAAAGCAGTGAAGGCTCTGAAGAGTGTGTATACTTCTGCTTGAGCCACCATTAAAATGCTTTAGTATGTATTTGCATATTATGTTATGATGAAACTATCTCGTAGAGTATACAATAATAGCTTCAATTCTCACGAAAGAAAGATAAGATTATAGGCGTATAGTTGGTCTTACAGCGTTGTACATATAAAATGTCTTTTGGAAGTATGAGTCTAACTCCGTGGTATTTTTATAGAAGAATACACTGACCTGTGTTCAGACGCGACAAAACTCCATTTCAGCTTTTGCTTAAATTTATCTACATTTTTGGTGTAAAAAGGATAGTTTCTTTCAATCTCTTTAATGGCATCTGAAAACGCACTAGGTTTCCTTTTTACAATAATCCCGAGCCCTTGTTCAGCAAATTCTTTGAAGAAAGCTAGATCTGATGCTACAAACGGTATCCTATGTGATAAAGCGTCGAACATAACACCTGAACCGGAAGTTATTCTGTATGGTAGTAGTATTACATCACATGCATAAAGCAGAAGAGAGAAGTCTCTTTCCTCAAGAAAGTCTTTTTGTAGATCGATAATATTGTTACTACGACTATTAGTGAAATTCATATCAAACTTTTCAGTACTATAGTGACCTGCTGAAGAATTTACTACTACTTTCCATCGATGTGGAATATTCATCTTTTTTAACAGATCCCATCCTTTTGAAACAGTCCTAAACCCAATAGCTAGGGCAAGTTTGCTGTCTTGGGGTAAAGAAAGTATTGATCTGGCCTCCTCCTTCTTTCCAGATATAGTTTGGCTGTAAGGCTCTGCACCATGATAAATAATTCTGCAACCTTCCCCAATACTCTTTAACATATAATTAGAAAAAACAACTCCACTATGGCTTTGATCAAGTTTTTGTTTATTTAGATTCTTAAATGTATTATAGGTCAGAAGATGCGAAAAGAACTTTACTGCAAACCTTAAAGGCACGCCAAAAATTCCTATTCTACCTGCTTTTTTTATTAAGAAGGACTGACTCATCCACTCTCCAAAATTATAACCACTATGAAATGTTGTTACTATTGGAGTCTTACATTTAAAATAAAAGGAATCAATATACGTACGACTATTTCTACGGTTTATTGGATCAAGTATTGATCCATACATTCCAGGTTCAAACTGAATATGAACTATGTCAGGATTGATCTCTTCAACTATTTTTAAAAGTACTTCTGAATTTTGTTTGTTTGTTGGTGACAGACCAGAAAAATCTCCTTTGCCAGCTTCATTGCATGCAACATACACATCCAAGCCCAGATTTCGGAGAGCCTTTACCAAATTGGAGGTATACCTGCCAATCCCTCCTTTCATAGGAGGGTATTCTGTAGATGCCATTAGAATAAGCATTTCAATTTGATACCACCTTTCTCATCATGAAATGCAACTGGGCCGGTACAACAGTGTATATAATGAAACTTTCATGAAAAAGACAATTTGCGCAACAGTTTCATCGTCATAAGTTATAATCGAGTCATTATAGTTTCTGAATAAAAAGTATTTGTCCACCTTCCTCAATCAAGCGGAAGGGGGAACTTATCGTATTACTATTATTATTTTCCACCAAATAACTTTCCAATTACTGGAACTTTTGCTAGTGGATTTGCTGAGGTGTTGTTCCCTGTCTGATTACCGCTGCTGCCTCCTGCTGAGCTGGCTCCAGCTGATGTCTTGTTGGCTGCTG
>JBKOWU010000297.1:0-2510 GCA_046724555.1 Thermoproteota archaeon
TTCTTAGCAAATCCAACTTCAACATTAGCAGCAGAATCTGCCAATGGTGAACTTGTAGGTTTTAATTTTGTTATAAATTGGGGAAGCATTGGATATTTTGGACCGCTAGTTGTTCATCCTGACTATTGGGATCAAGGTATAGCCAAGCAATTGCTTGAGCCAACAATCAATATCTTTGATAAAAAATGGCATACAAGACATGCTGGTTTGTTTACATTTGCTCAAAGTGCAAAACATGTAGGGCTTTATCAGAAGTTTGGCTTTTGGCCTCGTTTCCTTACTATAATAATGTCAAAACCTGTATGGCCCGTAGAAGAAGAAGAGCAGGAGCAACAAAGAAAAAATAATAGCAATACTGCTAGTTCTTTTCAATGGTCTAGATTCTCTGAAATACCAAAACATAAACAAGAACAAACATTGGATAAGTGCAGGCTATTGACAAATAGCGTGTATGATGGATTAGATTTAAGACATGAAATTGTTGCTGTTAATAACCAGAATCTAGGAGATACAATATTACTTTATAGACACAACAACAAAACAACTAAACACGATAACAATAGTTTAGCAGGTTTTGCTGTCTGTCATTGTGGAGCTGGTTCTGAAGCTGGAAGTGGTGTATGCTATATCAAGTTTGGAATAGTAATACCATCTAATGGTAATTCTCAACAGGAGAATTTCAAGAATTTGTTAAATGCAGCTTCATTGTTGGCCAAAGATAGACATCTGTCTAGAATTGTAGCTGGAGTTAATACTGAACGAATTGAAGCTTATCGTTATATGGTGGCAAAGGGGTTTCGAGCTGACATACAAGGAATAGCTATGCATAGACCTAATGAATCAGGCTACAATCATTCTGACATATATTTGATAGATGATTGGAGATAGTAATAATGATAACAATAATACCAACTACAAACCTGAAGGGAAGTTTTTACACAACGTTGTATGAGAGATTAGAAAACTTGATTTGCAGTTATTATTTCTCCAATTTGCTCTTCTTGCTCTTCTTCTGACTGATCTTCGTCTTCATCATAGTCATGTTTTGTCCTCACTAAAATAGCATGTTTTTTCATTCTTTCTTAAAAGATGAACTAGCTGATCCGCATCTAAGATGAGCTTGATTAAGTACTTGTGCTAGAACCTACACTTGCTTTAGGAGTCTGATCTGCTGTTAACTCCACAATCGAGCCACTAATATAAGAAGCATCAGCTCCATTCAGTCTCATAGTATCCTGGGCTGGCGCAGGACCTATTAGCATACCATGTATTCCTATTGGTTCGGTTATAGAACCACCATTGCAGTGTCCTGGCAATGTATCGTCTAAGCTTGCATATTTTATCCATGGCCCTTTTCCACTACCAGTAAAGTCATACCAGAATTCTACATGAACTCCGTTAGGGATACGCCATGTTGCAGTCTTTATACCAATTGGTTTTCCTTTTGGCATTGGTGGAACGTCAGCATTTTGGTAACCGCTGCATTGATGATATTGTGGAAACGGTCCTTCCGTCCGCATAGATTTAAATCCACCATCATATGGAACAGATGCTTCATACAGTCCTGAAGCTTGATCATTATCACCATGTGAGCCAATCTTAGGGGCCCACCATGGTTTATCAGTACATGGCTTGGGGTCATTGTTAAGAGTAAAAATCCAAGTTGACTCTCTGTCTACTACCGTATGTTCATTAGCAATATTGAATCTAATCCCATCTGGGTCACAATTTTCTCCTGACGTCTCCATTGCAGTAAAGACTCTGCCTCCTGGCTTTGGAGTATAGATTTGGGTAAAGCCTAGCTGATTCGAAAAAGGCTGTGGTGTTGGAGCTTTTCTACTAATTATATACACTGATGCAAAGATAATCGCCAATATGGACAAAGCTAATACGAGATAAAGAGCCTTATTCATCTGTGGGTAGAACCCAGTTCCCGATATTTAATCTGGATATATAATATAACTATGCAAACCGACTGAATGTACGGTCCATAATCTAGAATTTCTACGCGGGTTCGGTGGGATTCTGTCCCCGCATGTAATGGGGTTCAGTTGTTTTGCTTATTTAGCTTTTTATCGTACGCCAGACGATAAACGTATTTCTTGTTTACTCTGTACTCCTTATGATAATTCGAAACAAACAGATACGACAAGCACGACTATTATACTTTAATTATGAATACTACAAAGAGCCCAAATGAAAAAGCTTTCAACTTTGTAAAAATTTTGGAATCTCCTCCAAAGCCAAGACATAATGGAGTAATAGAGATAAGGGGTCCTTATTATAGTGCCGTTACTATCACCTATCTTCAAGATTTATTGGATATGTGGGGAGATTATATCGACGGTTTCAAGTTTGCCGGTGGTTCACAAAGGCTCCTATCCATTGAAATATTGAAAAAGATTATCGACATTTGCCATAAGTATGATGTTTATGTTTCGACTGGCGGGTTTATAGAAAGAGTAATAGTACAAGGCTCTGGGGCAGTTGACAGGTATTTGGAAGAATGT
>JBKOWU010000241.1:0-5586 GCA_046724555.1 Thermoproteota archaeon
TGTAGAATTTGCAAATTATTCCTTAGTATCATATGCCTCTACTAAATATGACAATGTTATCATACTTCGTACGCTTTCGAAAGCGTTTGGGTTAGCAGGAGCCAGAGTAGGATATTTTATATCAAATAGGAGATTTGCAGAAGTATTCAGATCCAGTATTCAATCTCCATATCCACTTAACAGCCTGTCACTTACAATAGCCGCCACGGTGTTATCTCAGTCTCATTATATCAAACAGACCATCAAAATGATCAAAGCAGAAAGAAAGAGAGTATTTGATCAACTTGTCCAGTTTAACGGAATCAAAGTTTTCCGATCTGATGCTAATTTCATTTTCTTTGAGTCCAATGAAAAATATGGTACAATCTTAAAATCACTCAAAAGGGCAAAATTGGTTGTCAAAGCATTTGGAAATATTGACGATCGTAAAGGCTGTATTAGAGTTACGATTGGTACTAAAAACATGAATAATAAGTTCCTCAAATCAGTAGAAAAGGCAGTTTATGAACATTAATGCTCCTAAAAAGTTCAGTTTAGTCTGATGCTGAGAAAAAGCAAACTCTAACTTTATCATCTTCCTTTTTCATTCTATTGAAAGTTTAATGCTTGTACAATATTTTGTAGATACGTTTAGCCTTGACAGTTTAAAATTGTTTATACAAGCAGTCTATCAACCCTTGTGCCAACTCAAGGTCGTTTACTGAACCACAATCGTTATTGTTATTTGTTTCATTGTACACAAATTCTCTGGTGTAGTGGGCAGTTAAAACTGATAGATCTGCACTAAGAAACCAATCAAATAATGTAGAAGAAGCCTATTCAATCCTCGTTTAAATACACATGATGATTATATAGTACATGAGAAAAAAGTTTTCATCAGGATTTGGTGCTAAATGTGAATGCATATGTCATGACAGAGCATCTACTAATGGTTATTGTGGTTATTGCTCTAGGTCGCATGTAAGAAGTTAGAAGATAGAATGATTCGATCTGATCGGATTCTAAAACCTGAATTGTAAGGTCTGCAATTCCCAATCTATCTTTATTATTTATTAATAGAAATGTTGCCCCGAATTTCTTATCTATAATTCCATTATGAAACTATTGTTAGATGGTCTTACAGTCTGGTGTATACATGGAGTGATATTTTTTGAGTAGGTCAATATCATAGCAAATATAAAAAGTATTTAATCTTTTCAAGAAAAGAAGCAGATGATCTGACTACCAAAAATGTGTGAGTATAGAATAATTTGACATTAGCATTCGAATATTCTGATATGTTTGATATATAGTAAGGGTATCCTGTGTGTATTGTTCAGAAGAGATATTGGCAGTAATGCATACTACATTTTGATTGTTAATGCATCTTGATAGACTTGGAATGTTGCAGGTAAGATTCCTATTGGTTCGCCATCTATAGTGACTGTTATGTCTCCTCTTTTATTTCCTTTATCATCTTCTTTTTCTTCTTGTTTTGGTTTTATTGACACCTTCTTTGCCTGTATGTAAATAATGTCTTGATCATCCCTGGTATAATTGCCGTTTTTCATACTGATGAATTCTTCTAACATTTTGAAGCTACCAGAATTCTTTAGAATAACAATATCCAACAAACCGTCTGACATACTCGCTTTAGGCGCTGCTTGAAGGCCCCCTCCCAAATACCTCCCATTAGCAATCACAACCATTGTCATTTTTGTCAGGATACTCTCCATTCCATCGTCTATAGAAATTTCGCATAGGTTGCTTTGATAAGTTGGCAGTGTAGCAACTACACTTGAAACTGTTGATACCATGCGGCTCTTGACTTTATCTCTTATTTTTTTGGATCTATCTATAATCTCTGCTGCGACTCCTATTTCAGCAGCATTAAGAAAAATTCGTGTAGGCGCTAGTTTTGAACGTGTGTTTTCACCATCACTATCATCATTGTCTGGAAAATTTGTGACTGTTGCACTTATAACATCAATCTTTTTTCGTATTTTACTTGCAGCATAGTGTTTGCAACACTCTTCGCTCTCGGGTGGTAGACCTAGTGATTTAACTAGTACATTTCTGGTTCCAGATGAAATAATACCAAAAACAGCATCAGGGTTTATCTGCCTTACTGGTGGTGGGTGCGTTATATCAGAGTTTGTAGTATCAATACCACCGTGAATATGAGAACTATCGCCTTTCCTGTGAACGCCACCAGTAATAACTGCTTTTACTAATTTTTTCTTGTTGTCGTTATTCCCTTCTACCCCATCGAAGATGAAAAAACCATTTGCAACCTCATTTATGGTTCCATCTCCACCTATTGCCACAATATTCTTGAACCCTTTTTGCAAATATTCTCTTGTCAAACTTGTCCCATCCCCAGCCTTGGTGGTAAAGGCAATTTCAGGATTTTGTCCAAAAAATTCCTTTACCTTGAGATAAAAATCATTCCAGTTCTTGCCAGTCGTTCCACTAGAAGAACTTGGATTTACGATTAAGGCTGTTTCAGTATTAGTAGCAGTGGTAATAACAGACTTTTCATTTTGTTTGCTCATGATGGTGTTATATTGCATAGATATAATAGATACCTTAAGAGGATTGCTGAATACATGACTATAAATTGTGCTAGAACAATAATATTAAAGTCATCCAGATATTCTAAAACCATTAGCAAACTTGCTTATGAGATAACATATTTGTGCTGTCAAGTAATTTAATATGTACTTTGGAGAGTAATCATCAAAAATTCCATTATCAGTCGAAGATTCTGACAATGACTCAATATGACTGCTCTTATTTTGACCCATAGATTTGGAGATAATGATAAATTAGTTTTGGTACGTACCAGGGAAACTAATTTGAGATTTGATACATGAGTGGATCAGTTTGCATGAAATCACATCTTCCCCGAACTCCTTATTGGGGGGCTTCTTGCTTTTTGCTGTCTTACATATCAATGTCGCAACTTCCTGATCTATACCAAGAGTTTTAGACAATTCAGATGAACTAGTATTCAGAAGTGATTTTAGGGTAAAATTATTTTCTACAAGCAACTCTATTAAACCATATGCCAAGTCAAGCTCATATATTATACTTTATCATTATTGTCATTTCTGTGTGATTTGTTGTTATACAGGAAGCTGACAGCAGACTCACTATAGGTCGATGCTAGTAGCTGCTCGTCATTTGTAATAGTATGGTTTCTTTTGTGGGTTGCAGATAGAACTTCTCTCATAACTATTCTAATAACCCTTATACCATACTATACGACTTATTATACCTTTAGCTTAAACAATCACAAAAACTACAATATTCGATCTCTATATGCCTATGTGCTAATTTCTATGAGTTCAGCTCTATACCGATAATATCCTTGACAATAGATTCACCTCTATTAGGGGGATGATTATAACTAAGGACATTTACTATGAGTTAGGGTATTGAAAATGAAGTCCGCAGTTTGTGATGATGACGATCACGACTCATGCAGTGGCAAGTTCTACAAATACGATGACACTTCCAGAAAGAAGATCAAGGAATCGTGTTCGTGTTCATGCCACTACAAGAAAAAAAGAAGTGTTAGATCAGTCTAAACAGATGGAAGTAGAAAAAAATAGCCAGACACGTCCATAGGATCTTATTATAGATACTAGAGAAGCTTACATTATTAAGATATCATCAGTTTTTGATATGTAAGTTTCAAATATGGAATCTATATCCTTTCTTCAACTTTTTCTTGGATCTTTTCTAACAAGATTTGATGATCAGTATCTCCAATGATTTCTCCATCAAATATAGCAATAAATTGTGCTCTGTATTTGCTTTTTATTTCATCATAATTCGGCATGAATGTCCTTAAATTGACGATGTATTTTTCTGAGGCTTTCAAAGCTTCTGGTTCCAGAAAGTGGCATCCGACAATCTATCGTTTTATTTATTCTTTAAAGTATAGCAAACGGTGTTTTAAGCTAACAGAAAAATAAGCTGCATCTAGAATTGAGCACGTCTATAGAATTAATATAACATAACCGAAGTAACAATATGGGCAATAGATGTGCAAACACAGCGACCATGGTAAAGTTGCCTCCGAGTTCTTCAATAATTGTACTTATCTTGATTATCACACCACAACATGCTAGATCAGCAGAATCGATAAAAGACACTAAAGCAGCAGGGCTTCCTACCGCTGCTTTAGGCATCTCCTAATATACAGCATATAACGTATTATCCCAACAATATTTAAGAATTCAAGAAGTTAATTCCGAAATTAATTCCCTTACATGCTATATTAAGTTGAATAAAGAAGTGACTTTATTCTAAGTTTATTTGCTTCCCTTTTTGGTTATTTTTGTAGATGATGAATTGTATCCTTCTAGCCATATTTGACAAGACTTTTATTTCTAGATTTACTCTGGGGAAGACATCATTGCTTTGGGTAGCCAGTAAACTCGATACTTTTTTATTATAAATGCCCAGCTATTAAGTATACTAAAAAGGGATAGTTCTGAACAAAATTTATAAATTGGTAGATAAAGTGCCATCTATATCTTGCAGGGATCAAACTTTAAACTCGTTTGTTGCAGATTGCGCTCTTTTTGATGTCGACGGTGTTCTTGTAGATACAAGAAAATCATACAATACTGCAATTAGTAAAACTGTGGACTTCGTTATCAAGCATATTACTGGAAGATCTAATCTGAATGGCCTGGTTAACCAAGAAATAATTTTAAAATTTAGGCATACAGGAGGTTTCAATAATGATGCTGATACAAGTTATGCCATATGCCTCGCAGCATTAAGTAATCCTTGTGAAAAGAATAATGATATCAGTCAGATGAGGAAATTCATTTCTTATGTAGCTAATAATGCCAATGAAGATGGTATTATCTCTGTTGAAAGATTCCTATCTTCGTCATCTCAGTCTGTGTTTAATAGTGATATTCAAAAGCTCAAAGAGTTGTTGGCATATCCAGGCCCGGTTGGCAAGAGCTTTATGGCAACAGTCTTCGACGAGATCTTCTATGGGCCGGAACTCTTCAAAAAAAGATATAGGTTTGAACCAAAATACTATTTTGGAAAACCACTAATTGAAAAGGATAAGCTTGTAGTCACTAGGAGTACAATAAATACCATCTCAGATATATTCGATGGCCATATTGCTATAGTTTCAGGTAGAAGTAAACTAGCTACAGAATACTCCCTAGGATCTATATTTAATATTTTTAATCAACATGCATCTGTGTTTCTTGAAGATGAGGATCGCAAATACTCTAAACCCAATCCTTATGCAATTAAAAAAGCTATGGATATGATGGGAGCCAAAACAGCTATTTATGTTGGAGATTCGACAGAGGACTTTCTAATGTCTCAAAAGGTAAAAAATAACACTGGAAGTAGTAAAATAATCACTTTTTTCGGTATTTATGGATGCAGTGTTAGACCTGCAAATACTTTTCGACAATTCAGACAGAATAAAGTAGATGCAATAATTGAAAATGTCAATCAGTTACCAAATATATTAAATAAAGCATTGATAAAATTGTGATTGTCTTGACTACTACTTCTTCTCCCACCTCCGCTTCTAGTACGCTCGAAAGAACTGCTAAG
>JBKOWU010000020.1:0-3446 GCA_046724555.1 Thermoproteota archaeon
ATATGGCTTTTTATTTAGTTGTAGTATGACGGCTGCATAACTAATAGCGATATTTGGTTGGAGTCTCCTCAAACCGACTAGTCTAAGAGATAATATAGGCTGCTTTGTTTATGTACCTGAATTACATTTCTTTTTAAACTAATATTTACTAATTTGTTTAGTTGTCATTTTTTACATGAGATGTAAACTATAGATTTTTGCCTCTCATGAAAAATCCGGAAAACCGGAAAAACCTGTTCAAAATCAGCTACAAAATTCAGCATTCTAAGCCACTTGTTACATCCTAGCGGCAGTTTTCCTGGCTCTTGTTCTATGTGTAGATATGAGAAAACAAACATGTCTGGCGTGAAAGGAAGGGAGGAGTGAGTTGAATTTTTTCGTGTGTGTATACGTGTTGATTTGTCATCCTACTCCTTCTCTTCTTCCCAATTCTCCTTTAATTCTGGTAGTTCTCCAGAGTCCCTTAACTCATTTAACTTTGCAATGATTTTTTGGATACCTTCATTCTCTTGTACGATAGGCATTAAGCTTTCAACTATTTCATTTTTTTATCATCAACTTGGAGTAATCCGTTTACTTGTTTGAGTTGTAATTCCTTAATCTCTTCCCACTTTGGAGTATAGACTTGTTTGGTATATTTTGCTATGGATTCTAAAAAGTCATTTATTTCGTCTGGATAGTAATCTTCTGGTTTTGGTTCTGGTACAATGTCTCTATAGTCTCGTGGAGCAGGAAATTCAGCTTCTAGCTGATGAACTATGTATTTCCAAAATGCATCAGGTCCAACTTTTTGGATTATCGAATCCAATTCTATACGCTTAGTTTGTAAGTATGAATCATCTTCGCTTCTGAATAGCTTGAGATTTGGTGTATATTCCTCTGCTACATCCTCTAATCGTATATCAGCATAACCATTTTCCTGTAGCCATTTTACTACATTTTGAGTGATACCAATTCTTTTGATATTGATACCCATTTTTTCATTAGCATTACGCCACATGTTTATTCCATCAATATCATAGTCAGTTAGAACACAAACATTGATACGTCCAACTTCTGAAGCTAATCTCATCAAATCTCTCACGTACTCTGTAAAGTGTCCAGCAGTTGCAACTAACGCAATCCGGTATTTTTGTGCTGCATATAGCAATACATCTGTAACACCTTCTTTTTCTATAATAATCATATCAGTTACTTTTAATCTAGCGAGTTCCTCTTTGCTATCAAAGCTAACAGGATATACTTGGCCGTTTATGTATAGCATAGCTCTAGCTTTTGCAACAATTCCTAAAGACTCCCTTGTTACGCTTCCATCAGGCCACAATTCCTTTACGACTTCATTAATGCTGCTTGTAAAGCCATTCCTGACTGCATTCCAGTCATATACTTCCCGTCCTTTACCATCTACTCCTTTATTTCTTGGTTTAAATCCTGCAGCAATCATCTTGGGTCTTACTCTATACCAGACACCAGATTGCGTAAGTCTATCTTTAATAGCATCTGAAGGATTTATGGTGATTTGTTTATGTCTACTTTTTAGAAAATCTATAAGGAATGGTTTGTAAATTCCACCAAAACCTGTATCCCAAACTGTACGTATTCCTTTTCCATGTAATGATGGTATCTTGTACGCTAGTTTTGAAACAGTTTCAGCAATCAGTTTTTGGTATGGTTCTAGATTGATGCGTGTCTTACCAGCTGAGCCTTGCCATTCAGCACATGGTGTTTGTAAATTTAAAAATAGTATTGATGCTTTTCTTCTCTGAGAGAAATTTATGTGTCTTGAAAATCCACATGATGCTAACAAATCACGTATGCCTATTGCATGGACAAAGTTACCTGCATTATTTGTCCAAAAGTAATCTCCATTTTCAAAGTATGACATTCCGCCATCTAATGGTGGTGTTCCATTAATGCAGCCGATAAACTCTAGTTTGCCAGCATCGTCATCTGAAGTTAAATCGTTTAATGGTGCAATAGCTGCCTCAATCCAATAGTAAAATGACCTTTCATTGATATCAACTTCTTTAGCTTTTTCACCCTTTTGTAGTGGTGGAAAATGTCCAATTGCTATTTTACTATATGCATTTTCTACATCCATTTTTCCTTTTTCGTATTTTGCTAATTGCTCTAAAAGTTGCTTTTCTCTATCCTTCATTTTTTTAAATGGTAAGTTAGGAGATTCTGGCTGCATTCCTTTTCTTAGTGCATCAAATAACTCTTCAATTTTCTTGTTATTGTATGCTATATCTTGGACTGTTATTGTTTCATTATTATTTCCTTCACTAATAAGATACTTGTTTGGTAAGCACTTGACTTCTCTTATTGTATCCAATGCATCCTGTATTGTGATTGATTTGTCTGTAATGCCATTTATATAATCTCGAAATTCTGAGAAGGTTGAACGCCATGCACTGTCTAGATATCGGAATTTGTGATGATGAGTAGTAGACATACCTGCTAATCATCCTCCTCTTTGATATGGTAGATATCGTAGCGCATGTCTAGCGAAAACTTGATGTCTGATTTTGGAATTTTATACAAATTATAGTACTGGCGTAGTCTATCAAGCAGGGATGGACTGCTATCGCTGCCATTGCAGTTACTTAGAGACACTGGTAATGCACATTCTACTTCTGTATAGACTATAGCATCAGATTTACCTGCATATCTTATAACTGACTCCGGTAGCCCTCTGTATCTATCATAATATACCAGGACTTTGAATTCGCTGCCATTGAACCTAAAGACTATTGGCTCTTCCCACTGAATATTATCATCATAGCTGACTTCGCCATTGCTACTTCTGACAATATTATTCCAACTAGCATAGCCCATGCCACCATGTCTCTTCAAATAGTCGCCTAGTGAACCTGCGGTCATTCTATGTTGATGTCTTTTGGTG
Source organism: Thermoproteota archaeon (assembly GCA_046724555.1). GTDB lineage: Archaea > Thermoproteota > Nitrososphaeria > Nitrososphaerales > Nitrososphaeraceae > JAFAQB01. The sequence continues at coordinate 2,906 of JBKOWU010000020.1, forward strand.
CTTAGCCACTGCGCATAATCAAATATCTGTTCCAAGCCTTCACGTCCACCACCAAATACTTCTATCTTGTCAACATTTGAATTTCTAACTACTATTCGAAAGACTCGTGTTAGGTCTACATCGTTTGCTATTTTATCTATTTGAATCCGTATTGCTATGTATCTTGTCTTAGTTATGCTGCTATTGCTACTGCGTCTATTAGAATTTGGATAGTAATCATTCAACCAATCGCAGGCATTATCTGATAGCTCTTTTAGTGCAAAGCAAGGCCATTCATATTCAGGTATAGATAATTCATTTTCTATACCGGAAACTGTAAAATATCCTGCCATCTGCTTTGTTGAAGTTGCAACTGGACCTTTCCTTCTTACCTGAACATTACCAGCAGATAGGGGGGTCTGGCCATTTTTGTGGTGATTCGACAATGTAGATATCAGATTCATTCGGCTTTACCCGTCCATGGAATTGTTTCGTTTCAGACCTGTTGCATTCTGGTCCAATGGTGATGCTAGTTGATTCCTCATGATTAGGTTCATTGTGC
>JBKOWU010000289.1:0-16753 GCA_046724555.1 Thermoproteota archaeon
TTCACAATAGTTGTATAACCTGCCTCCAGCAATTACTCTCTTTAAATTTAATTTTATGGCTAATTCTTTTCTAGCTCTAAAGAGCATTGTAGCAATTCCTTGTCTACGGGAATTAGGATGGATACAAATATCATCTCCATAGAGACTATCACCTTTAGGATTATGGGTTCTAAAAATACCACGATGTCCAACAACATCATACCATGAATGATCACAATACTCAGGATTTAACAAAACAATCAAGCTACTTGCTGAACCAACTATTCGTCCATTTAGTTCTGCACAGAATTGTCCTTCTGGAAATAAATTAATGTGATCTTCAAGAAATGATGGCTCAGATACTATTCCAGTAGCCACGTCTGAAAATGATTCTCTTTGTATATCAACTATTTCAGGAATATCTTTTATACAGGTGTTTCTGATTACTATTTTGTTAACGTTATTGTTGTCTAACATAGGTACATTAACAATAATGAAAGTGAGATCATAAATATATTTCATATTTCGAATCAACATATACATTATTGTGTGGTTACTTGAATAGTTAGTTGTACAATGAAATTGAATCTGGAATATTTAATGCTGTTTTAGATTCCTTTACAAAAGACTATATAATAATATGTATCATATATTATAGTACTGGATTCAGTCTAAGGAAATATGATAATATGAATTACAATAAACTAAGCCCAGATATGACGCATACAGCGGTGTTTTATAGTACCGAAATATTGAATTCTAATTAGAGAATGAGCACAGCCAAGAAATTCATCAGTACTATTGCTGGAGTAAGTTAATTGTCACGTATTAGTAATTAAGTCATATTACTCTCTATGCAGGTTTGCATAGCAACACAGAAGAGAAGAGTATGAGAAATGTCTTGTTGGTCTAACTGCAATTACAAAAGAAGCGTGGACGACATCACAGCAGACAGAAGACAAACGCGAGAAGATACAGGCAAAAGAATGCTATTCTATGAAGCTGGATTTACTTACCAATGCTGCTGTGGTTGATGATGCCATTAGATTTGTATCTCAGAAATCCAAAGAGAATCTAAAATATAATAATAACAATGAAGAAGACAAAGAAGAAGCAAAGAACCTGATTACGATGAAGATGAAGAAGATCGGCTAGAAGAAGAGCAGAAAGAGGAAACTGAAGAGACAACAACAAACCACATTTTTTAGAGGTTAAAAAATATTTTGATGAAGATTATATTATCTGGTCATTTAGTAGTAGAGTTAGACGAAGAAGAATACGATGATGGCATAGAAGTAGGAGTATGCGTAAACCCAGAATGAGCTTCAAGCCATGCATACAGATCTGCTAAGACATATGGTTGTGTAGGTCCTAGAGACGTCAACCATTCAGATGAAGGATAAAATACATGACCAAGATTTGGATATGTTATCAATGTATGGTCTGGATGCTTTTTATCTATGAGTGCTTGCTGTAGTAGAAAGGCCTGCTGAATAGGTGTTTGGGAATCATTTTGTCCTTGTTGTATTAGAATGCCGGTGGTTGGAGGGATATTACCAATTATACTCAAAGTAGGTTCTAAAGCAGCTTGTGATCTTGCCCAAATAGGACATGGATGAGTACTACACTTGTTACCTGGTGTCACAATGATAACTGATAATGATTTTAAATTGTCTATTAGTATAGGTTTGAGTTCATCATTAATACTTACGAAAGTGTCGTTATTTGTGTTGTATTGCGGACGTAGTTGTTTGGCTGTTCCATTAGCAGTAGTAATATTTTGAGTAAGACGTAGAGTGAGGTTTCCTGATAGAGTACTGAAGACAGGGTTCTTAGATGCTTCTTGTACTGATAGCAATCCATTATGATCATGATCTAGAACCTGTTGAGCGTAGAGTAGTGGAAGTGTAACACCCTGGAAGTATCCTATTTCACGCACGACGTTTTGTGCCACTGCTCCCATCAGTATAATGTTATCTACTTTTCCTGGATTGTCGATTGCAACTCTTGGGGCTATTGTAGTGCCTTCGCTATGTCCAATTAATGTTATTTTGTTATCATCAACTTCTGGTTGCTGTATAAGAACATCCAAAGCTTTGTCTGCATCGTGTATTAGATCATTTATTGTTGCATTTCCCCATACATTGCTATCTAGAATAGTAAAATTTGTACCTACTCCTCTTTTGTCATACCGTAATACTGCAAATCCTCTCTCAGATAGATATTGAGATATTTGCCAAAATGGTTGGGTTGGTGGGTATATCTTTTGCCCTGTTTGGTTGTCAATACGAATATGGCCCAATGTTTCGTTCATACCAACCGGCCCAGTGCCAGGTATAAGAAGAACACCCGGAAACGGACCCTTTCCAACGGCAGGAAGAGTTAGCTGAGCATTAGTCTTTACTTCATTACCTAAATCTATAACTAAATTTCTGTGTTTTATTGTCTGCAAATATGATTGAGCATAAACTGTGAAATTAGCGGCACTATTACCATAAACTAAGAAAGATATAGCACAAAGAGAAAGGATTGTAGATATCATTATTGTTATTTTCAATATAATGTATGAAGTCATAATCTAGACTGCTATAAAAGCAAATAGCATAAGTAAAAGCTAAAGCTAGCTCTAATGTAATACTAGTCGTAGTGCATTCAAAGACCTGAAGAAAAAAGTTAGTTTAGAAGTTACACAACAACAGTCGAGGTTATTCTGGAGGTTACAGAATAAACCATTTTGGATTTGGAATATTGAAGAACACAAAGGTGAGGATGTTAGAACTAGTGGATTTGACTGATTTAAAAAAGGGTTTTTCTTGATTTTGATCTTGATTTTCTGTAGTCATTAGTTATTATTACCTCGTCGTTACATGAACTGTCTCGTAAACAGCGTTACTATTGATCTGATCAAACCAGAAATCTCTGAAACGTCCTGTACCGTCTGAATATGCTGCAGATGCGATATACGCGTTGGTGGTGTTCGGCCTTGTACTAAAGGTAAGCTGCGTGCCCTAAATATTTATGAAGGAAATTTCTGAACTTTGAGCACAAAAACTGGACAAGCAGTAGAATGGCGTAGATCCAAAGTAATAGAGATGAGAGCAAGAGGCCTAAGTCAAATAGAGATAGCACATGAGCTGCAAGTATCAAAGCAACTAATCAGTACTGACGTGCAATATTTACGTGAGCAGGCTAAAGGCAGTATTAAGGAATATGTCACAGAGCACTTACCCGAGCAATACCAAGTGACTCTCTGCGCATTAGATACAATACTCAAACACGCATTTGAAATTCTACAAACTTCATATGATAACAGAGAGAAAATACAAGCACTTCAACTGTTCAAGGATACACACCTAGTCAAGCTGGAATTATTGTCCAATGCTACAACCATCGATAGCGCACTGCAGTTTATACGAGGTAAACAACAATCACAACAGCAAAATAACGGCCATGATACCAGCGATAATAGCAGCCAAATAGCTACAACAACAACAGCAGGTAGACAGTCCGTATTTTAGATCGATAAATATGTTCTACGACAAAAGACATAGCCCTGAAGTGCAAGAGTGGGTAGTAATCTTTTCTTCTTCTTGTTAGATTAAAGCAGGACAAGGATATCCTAGGATCTATCATTGCATACCAGCATGATATACAGCAGTCGCCACGATCACCGTAAATTTCAACCTCATTCTTTTTGCACTTGTCGCATAGTAACGTCATGGTGGTAGTGGTTGTCGCCTTCTTCCTCATATCGATAAATACATTTCATAGATAGCGGATAAAAATCTCGTACTAAAATCTAAATCATCTTGAGTGTAAAATCTATGTACAATAAAAATATCAATGGACGAACTTGTTATATATTACATCAGTACAAGTTATTTCCTAGTACTCAAGGTAAATAAAAAAAGAAGATAGCCTATTGCTCTACTAGCTTCTTAACAATCCTTACTTAGAAGTACTTGTACTAGGCATACCTGCTGTTATATTCTTCGCAGCAGCAGTACCAGAAGTACCAGGGCTTGTTATATTGCCGCCACCTACAGCGGTTGGTGATTTTGACGCATTTGTAAGACTTAGTGGACCCTTCGTTGTAAGCTGTTGGGGACCTGCAGCTTCACCCGTCCTATTCGTAGTAGCATTTTGTGCTAATGCTTTTTGTCCGAGTTCAAGACATACTGCGCAAATGGATGCTACTAGAAGGATTGCAATAGTAACCTGCAATATAGAGATTCGTCTGTATTGTTTAAACATCGTGATCAATAGAATGTTATTAGATTTAATCCTTTTTAATTTCTCTTCTACAATTCTCTTCTATTTTTTATACTTAGAAAACATTATAACAAACTTATACGAAATGCATGGTCATTGAATATTGTAAATGCTATGGATTGCTCCTTTGATATAAAAAGAAGAATTGACCTTTAAAGACGGCATCATCAACTATAAATTACATTTCGTGAACCATTTGTTAAATTTTTGCCATTTAATAATATATACAAAGATAAAACACAAGTGCTAGGGGTAGCAATAGAGAGAAGGAATCAAAACAGGGAGAAGAGGCAATGTTGCCGGCTTTGACCCAGGGTATGCTTTTGTCTTACTCCTTAAAGCGAGACTTATGACATACGTCTATCCTTGTCTCTCTATTACTATCATATTATGCTACATTATATTATATCAATATTGGATACAGACAATTGGATAGCAAAAACTAAAAACCTCGAGCAAGGTATCCAGATCCAGAAGAAATAGCAGAAATCAACAATATGATTTCCAGACGAGTATCAGAGACAGGTAATTCGATATAAGTGCAAATTGACTTGACCTTGACTTATGGTAATCTAATAATGACAAAAGGATAAAGCTCACACTAAGCTAATTACATAAATAAAGTGGCAATAGTATTTAAAGACCTACACAAGCTAGTTTCACACTCGCAACGAGAGAACACACGTAAAGAGTTGTTCCAAAGGTTACAGAATAAACGGTTTTGGATATGGAATATTGAAGAGCATAAACAAGAAGACATCAAAACAAACGGTGATTGTTGTTTTAATCACATAATAGGTTTACCACAAAAAGATGGAAATGATAAGGCGCTCTACGACTACGAGAAGATAATCTTCGATTCTCTAGTACTAGTTCCTCAAACTAGTAACAAACATCTCTGGATAAAGAAAGCAACAGGGCTTGGCGTATCGGAGTTTATGCTTCACTTTATGGCCTGGCTTTGCTTAAAAGACAATGCGTTAGCAGGTTCACAAATGTGTATTGTTACAGGACCTAGGATTGAATTGGCTATTGCTCTGATTGATAGGATGAAGGCATTGTTCAGAGGTGAAGGCTTAGTTGCATTTGATACAAAAGAAACAGCAATCGATCTAAACAATGTAAAGATAGAATCATTCCCATCACATCATTTAGACGCAATGAGAGGCTTGCAAAATGTATCATTCATACTATTGGATGAAGCTGATTTCTTTCCTCCAGGACAACAGCAAGATGCCAGAGATGTTTCTGAGCGCTACATTGCAAAGTCAAATCCATACATTGTTATGGTAAGTACTCCTAACGCACCTGAAGGTCTATTCGAAAGGATAGAGAAAGAGTTTGAGGATACCTGTCTTTACAAACGCATATTCCTAGACTATACTTACGGCATTGGTAAGATATACACTGCACATGAAATAGAGAAAGCCAAACAGTCACCATCATTTGAGCGTGAGTACAATCTAAAATACCTAGGTAAGATAGGTAACGTCTTCCACACAAAAGATATTGAAGCAGCTATTGAAAAGGGTAGGAAGTATAACCCTGATAATTTCAATCCGTATTATTTTGCTGAAAAATCCATGGGTATAGACCCAGCATATGGTAGCTCAGCATTTGGTATCGTGGTAACGCAATGGGTAGACAATCATATACAGATATTACATGCTGAAGAGTACCACAGGCCTGACTACAACGAAATGCTATCATTAGTGTATGGCTTGATCTCAAAGTATCAAGTAGACAAAGTATACATCGATGGTGCTAATCCTTCTTTTATCAAATCACTAAAGCTGCAGATAGGAGAAGAAGCAGACTACGATAAAGTCATTGCTAGGTATAAAGCAGAAGGCTTTGGAGCAGAGGCCGCAACTAAAGATATGACTATAGTTCCTGTCAACTTCAACAAAGAACACAAAGCAATGCTTGGACATTGCAAGATGATATTAGAACAGGAACCTGGAAATGAAAAAATTGCTATCAATCCTATCTTTGACAAACTCATTACTGCATTAAGAACAGCAGTGGATAATGATGGAACACTAGATAAAGAAGCTACATCATATAACGACATATTCGATGCATTTAGGTTAGCGTTAAAGTTCTATCACTTTGAAGAAAGTAGCAGTTGAGCTAATTTGACCTTGAAAAGGGAGGAGACTTAATCATATTATTGGTTTACCTACTAAAGAAGGAATTGAAAAAGCAATGTTTCATTATGAAAAATTGTTGTACGATTCCATTTTTTCAGTTAACGGCATTTCAAACTATAGTTTCAATTCTGCGCAATTTCAATACAGAAGCATGGAGAGCAGATGATATATAATATATTATAATATATTATTATAAGGTAAAGCAGAATAAAATTTTATGTTTAAGCCAATGGCTGCTTTAGCGCCGTCCGCGGCTATAATTATTATTATCATCTCACTACTGCTCAATAGCAGCAGTCATTATACTACTACTATAGCATTCTCTAATCCCAAAACAGACAGCTATATTTTATCAATCAGGAATGCATATGGATTTACGTATAAGCCGAGCAGTGATGATGGTGATGGTAATAGTGGACATAATAGCAATTTAACGACACAGAAATATCAACAAATTAAAGATATACAAAGCTCAGGACTGTCGTTTACTGAATATATACACCAAATTTCAATTGGCGCAGGCGATCCAAACAACTTTACTTCAATAAAAGACTACAAAGCCATACAAAAGCATATGCAAAAAATCGAGGAGCAAGTTACTGAATGTGACGTAATGAAAGATTTCATTACTAGTTCTATTGATGCTACAAACCTATGTATGAGATATAGTTCATTTGCATATGAAACATGTGCAGGTGATCATAACATCTATTCCTCAATATGTAATAATGCGATAATTGAACACATATTAAAAACTACAAAACCCTCTTCAGAAGAACTCAATAGAAGAGCATATGATGAAGCTGCAATTGCTGTGCCATTGGAATATCGTTAACATAAATAAAATACAGACATAGTCACTCTCACTCTGGTATTACAATATATTGTATCTACAGTCTATCCATCTACTCACCAAACATCAAGATATCAAAGATGAATTTAACCTCTAATTATTACATACATAAAAACCCACATTTAGTTAGAGATATTATTTTCTTCTTTTTTGACGCTTCATTATTTTGGAACTTTGATATTTATTTACCTGATTTGTCAGTCATCGATTAAACTTCTATCAACCTATCTGTCTGTCTATGCACGTCTATCAATGCCATTTGTTTCTCTATCTCTTCAGCGTCTTCTTTTTCAAAGTTTCCAAGACCTTCTAACTCCGTTCGCACATTTAGTCTAACTATATCACTAACATATTCATCTAATGATTCAAATCCAAGTTTTTCAGAAATAATCATGGCAGCAGTGTTAAAGTTCTTTGATAATCTCAAAACAATTGGAGTTTCAATATCTTGTTTATCCCATTCTTGATCATTCCAATACCATTCTTGCTGCTTTGTCATTTCTATCGCTATCGCTTTATTCTATAAGAATCTTTATTTGAAATTCTCTATCGAGAATAAACAATATTGTGATTGCTCCAGGATTGCACGCAACAACTCTTTTTAACATTATGATCTAAAAGCTGCTCTACTATGACTATGTCATCTCAAACTGCAATTAATAATAATAATAATAATGAATATGCTAAATCCCTATATGAGCAGGTTATCTTAAAAGTTCTAAATGCTGACAATGGCAACAGCACCGCTATCAACAACGGCAGTAATAATGTTTACACTGGAGCTCGGAGACACTTTGTAATATGTAATTCGTGCTTTTGGTGCGCGTCTTTATATTCAGATTCAAGGACAGTTAAATGCCCTATATGCAATAGCTATGGTGATTTAGAGTCAATACCGATATCTAAAAATCGTCAAATTTGATTATCATTCAAGAAGAGGAATAGTATTGGAGTTCTCACGGCACTAGTTAGTTAGTCGGTTGAGATTAATCGTTTTTTATTATAATAAAACAAATATCATTTTTTATTTGGAACCTGAAGTATCGGAATAGTAAGTTAGTTTACTCAGATAGCTTTCCATTATAGCAATATCTTAGAAAATCCACCTTTGTTGATGTTATCGTTGCATCGCTATCCTCTTCACGACATCAATAAATACTATTATGAATTGATTATCTCATTTGCTTTGTTTACTAATTCTTTATTCTCTATTGGTTTTCGGATAAATTGATTTTCATTGAAAATATCAGAATAAGCTCCATAATACATTTCTCCTGCTGTTAGAAAACATACCTTAACTTGACTATCTATCTTTCTTATTTCTCTATATAGCTCAAATCCATGCATTTTTGGCATTTTAATATCTAAAATTAACAGATCATATGCTCCCTTTCTGAAATTGTCTAATGCTATAATAGGATCATCAAATGCATTAACTTTAAAGCCATTCTCTTCTAAAGCTATCTTTAATGATAGACTAACGTCAGGTTCATCATCCACTACAAGAATTCTCTTCATTGTTTGTGATGTCCTCGAATTTATGTTATCCACTACTACATCATTATTATTTTCAGATAGCTTAGCCACATAATTGGTTTGAAGCATCTTTTGTTGATTATTTATTGAGGACATCTATAACCAGTTTACAGTATAAATGAATCCTTTGAGTTTTTCCCTCAACTTTACCAGATCCTTTTTTGGTTTACCATGCTTATTGATACCATGTTCTGCAGTACTTGTCACAACATCATCTTCAGTTTCTTCTGCTACAATATAGTCGCAGTCGTCATAGCACCAAACTTCACGGCATGACAGTAATTTTTTCATAATTTATATATATGCAGTAGCCGACTATTATGTTCTAATATAGCTTGGTTATTATTTATACAAACGGTTTATGACTGATTGGTAGACTAATATCATGCAACTACAGAGTTGTGATTACTTAGCTGCAGAGGAGTTGGTTATTATAAGATGATATGTCCAGTCTGTATCGTAATTATATGATATATGTTAGCATCTGGACATCATTGAGTATTGCAGCAGCAGTATTAGCGGTTATGACTGTTGGGCTTGTATTGGCCCCCGCTACAGTAGCACATGATATTTTAAGAAAAATATCCTTAATTACTGCTGAACATGTGATTTACTATTTTACTTAATTCAATGTTTGGCAGTTCTTGAAGTCGCTTGCTTTCTTTTTGTTCTTTTCTTCTTGTACGCTCTAGTTTAGATAGATTGTCGTAGTGACATGTTTTTACCTTGTATAGATTTCCATCTTTATCTTGCCTTAGTTTTTGACATTTTGTTTTAGATATTAATTTTTGACATAATGGACAATATAACAGCCTATGCATATTGCTTTTAGATTCTAATATATGATGATTGTCGTCTTGAAACCACGTCATTTCTTTTTCCCTGCTAACTCTGTCAGTGTATATGCTGCGCGGGGAGGAACCTTAACCTCCTCATTGTTATATAGTTCAGGAAGAGAATAAACAAAACCCACGTGAACACAATCATTTCTTTCATCTAGCAAACACTGCAATTCTCCTTCTTTTAGCATCACTTCTGCAATTCTATTACGTTTGTTGTCTTGTAATACAACCCTATTCTGGTCTATAGATAATTTTTCCATGTAAGGAGCATGCTTGGCAAATGCTTCATATCGTAGCATCATCTCCTCCATCATACTTGTAAGATAGCCAGAGAAGCTTCTTACTCCTTTGATCTCTAATCCTTTTTTACTTTCCTCATAAACTTCAAAGAATTTTTTATAGACATGTTCGCTTACTGTAATGGATTTGTATCCTGGTTTTGGCATACTCGAAGTAGTACGGTAATATACGGAACTACATTATAAGCATTATGTCATCTCTTCGCTTCTATTATCTGCATCTTTTGTAGATAATCAACTTCGGAATTAACATCTTGAATTTTTAAATATTGTTGATATAGTATATTTTATACTGTATATTAGAAGTTCGTGGAGACCAAATTGACATGTGGCGGGGTCACTCACCCCCGCTGCTTTATAGTTTAGGATACATGCTGATTGTTCTGTCAAGGTGTGGTAGCATATACTCTTTTTACTTGCTTACTGCGGCAGCCATGCCCATCTTCCCTTTAGCTTTAGCTATGGTTGGTTTTCCTTTTACTTTAAGACTAGCCTTAAGAGCCTCAAGTATGTCTGTTGTTTCTTTAGATTCTTCCTCTTGTTCTTTAATGATAACTTCTTGGCCTTTAGATTTAGCTTCTATTAGTTTTTCTAGTTCTTTGGCATAACTGTCAGAATACTGGCCTAAGTCGAACCTTTCAGTGGTAAGATTTTCTACTAATGTCTTTCCTAACGATAACTCCTTGGAGTCGACTTGCTGCAAATTGCCTAGGTCACCGATTTCATCCATCGGTCTTATTTCATCCAAATATCTCAGTTGATGCATCACAAGGCCTCTTTGATATGCTCTTAGAGCAATCACGTGCTCTTTTTCTCTTAACACTACTTTCCCTATTGCTATTTTACTAGTCTCATTTAGTATCTTGACAAATAAAGAATATGCTTTGCTTGATATTCCGGCGGTCTTTTTTTTCTTACCAAGGTTAGGTCCAACATAATAGTTCTTCTCAATGAAAATAGGATCAAACTCTTCTGATTCTATGAACTCTTTAACTTCTATTGTATTGTTTGTTTTGAGCTTTATTCCTTCCAGATCTTCTTTCTCTAAAACCACGTACGTATCCTTTGTAATCTCGTATCCTTTTTTGATTTCAGACCATTGGATTTCTCTTTCTTCTACAGGACACCATTTTTTATATTTGATTTTATGTCCCTTGTCACATAATTGATTAAATGAAGTATATTCTTCTTTTTGTGTAGCAGAAAAGACCTGAATTGGAATATTCACTAGTCCAAAGGATATACTCCCTTTCCATATAGCTCTAGCAGCCATTGCCGCCACTTTTACTGCTTGTTTATGGCATTCTATCTTTATAGCCACTTGAGTAGAAATACCATCATTATTTTTCTGTAAATAGTTTGGGGTAAAATCTGCGTTATGGCTTATAAGGCTCATTTTTGACGGCCATCTCTCCATAGGTAACAAAAATCCTTGTATTTACAAGGTAACCATGATCATCTTACTGAGTCCGTGGTCTTCTTCTTGGAATTTCAATTAGATTCATCAAACTATATCCATACTCCAGATTGTGTTTGATATGGTTAATACCATGTGAAGCGTCATGTACGAATTTATTGTCAAGCATATTCTCAATATAGAGCTGAACTCTTCTTATAGAATTGGCTGCTCGTGTAAGCTGATAAGGTCTAAGCTCTCTACCAACTTCTTTTTGTATTTCATTTTTAAATTCTTCTTTTGTTATTAGTTTGCTGCTGTAGTGTTGTAATTTACTATAATTGCGGGATAGCTCACTTATTTTCTTTAGATCTGAGTATGATAGTCTTTCTATTGACTTTTCCAGCTCTCCTCTATCTCTATTTGTTATGTGAGCAAGGCGCTCAATAATGTCGTCCGTAGATAATGGGATTTTCTCTTTACGTATCGCAGCAGCTGCTGTTGATGTTGTTGATATTTCCTCTTTGCCTTTCACTGCTTGCTGCTTTCTGGATTGATAGTATTTTTCAATGCTAATTGGGTTTATTCTAGAACCGCGATTGATAGCGGATATAACATCGACGATAATCCCCGGATAATTTGACTTTAAGCTGTCGCTAAACTTGTCATAGTTTTCTATAATATCTCTGTACATTTTGAAAACTATTATTTCTGAACTTGTTTTGTTCTGTTCTATGCCTTTTGCAGCTAGCGCCAGAAAATCGGACAATTGTGATTGAGAAAAAGTATAAGATGTTATGTATGAAGCACTGGCTATGGTTGTCATAGCTTTAATCCATCCATTGCTTGATGTCTGAGCTTTTTGTGTTAGTTCAACTGCGTTTCTATAAACTCCAGTACCTTCTTTTATCTTTAATACGTCAAGACAATAAAGCAGAGTATTCATGAGGGATATATGATATTCAGACCTTTATCTTTCAACGAGGAATTTTTTAGATTATAATAATGTAGTATGTTTCTAATCATATTTCATATAACCTCTCAAGCTAAAGGAGATATTGATACTCCTGTAGCATAATTGAGAGCGTGATGACATTTGCATTTATGATTGCCATGACCATGCTCTGAAAATTTATGATTACACGTACGATAGGTGCAGATGGGCTCTATTTGTTGACCGTATACATCCATGGCCATTATTTGTTGTTGCCCCGCTGATGATTGTTCTACAATTATTGCAGCAGGCCGAGGATATTTGTTCAGAATTGCAGAATTATCTCTCTCTAATTCAACCTTCTCCAATTCCTCTTTCTTCCAGTGGCAACTATAACAAAATCCGCACTTGACACAGGTAAATTGTGTTCTAATGTGACAAGAAATGCATTCTTTGTAAGTTGCTACTAGAGTGTCTCTTAGATAATCATGCTCTCGGTTACTTATGCTCCAACCACCTCACATTGCCGCCTTTTTTGTGGAAATATTGACGAGTATAATTGGTAGTAAAATTTACTTCCTTTTCATGTAAATGAGGTTCAGCCATCGCCTACCTCATCATCACTGATAGGAGACTTTAATATAATATACTACATGGTAAAATATAAGAATATACTATCAATAATATATAGTATCTATATAGTCTATTGTCATCTAAATTCTTCATGTTACCAAGACTGATGAAGAAGAAGTTCTGGGAGACATTACTATTCTAGTTTTCCCTCTGTCAATGGTCTTGTTGGAACTTGCTCTCTTCTTAGTTTGAGTTTATTGAATATATCTGGAGATGATTGCTCTTCCTTCATATCAATACCCATTTCACTATTTATCACATCTTTTCCTTCTCTTGCACCGATAAGTATTATCTGCGCATTTTGATAATCTATAAATTTTGTATCTTTGGAAAGAGATACAAAGTTCTCAGTTTCATCGAACTCGTTTAGAACTTCCTGTGGATATTTTGCAGGTTCTTCTGTAGTAGGAAGATTTGGTGATTTTGGTATTTTAGGATTGATTACGGAAATAACATAACTTGCTTCTTTTTCTATACCTAACTCTTGCTGAGCTTCTCCTGGTTCCTTTGGCATTTCAAGGACATATACTAATTCGGTATGGTTTTGATGTTTCACAATAGCATACTTTCCTTCTCCAACTGGTCTTGCTGCATCCCCTTTCCTGAATTCATCAGATGAAAGTTCTTTTGTAAGTTCATTAGCATCTTTAAAAATACCTCCAACTCTAGCCCAATACCTTTCTGATGCTCTAGCTTCTGTTTTTCTCACTTCAGGAAGTGATTTTTTTCCTATTACAAAAAGCCTGTATAGCTGACCCTCTTCTGGTGCGGTTACCATAAAGAAGCGTCGAACATCCTCAATACCTTTTACTTCTTCAGCACCCTTCTTTGGCCTATAGAAAAAGTATATGTCGCCTTGTTCTAGAATTTCAGCTTCATTATTGTTGTTAACTTGTTTTTGTTGCTCTTCTTCTTGTTGGTTCATATCCCAATCTAGCTCTCCTAATTTATTAAAAGCGACAAGCTACATTCTTCGCAAAAGTAGTATAGTCTATCAAAATCATAAGATAGTGTCATTATATCATAGCAGCGAGGACAATCTATTTCTGTTTCCATGTCTGGCTCCCTTTTAGTTTGTAGAGTCTGTTGCTGCTTACTCATACCCGAGAAGTAGTTTTACTATAATCCTTATTATAGTCTGGACCACTAAATAGAGAGGGGGAGGGTAGTATAGTACTGAATTAGTACGGTACTTTAACCTGTATGTACCTCTCTCCCTGCCTGTTAGTATCTAGCCTCGTTATATATCAGTCAAAGTAGATCAAGCATCAAGTCAAGAAAAATTATGTCTCATGTCAGCGATTTACGGTTAGAGGATTTACCAGGAGTACAGCCGCATCTAGTAAACAAGCTAAAGCAGGCTGGTATACAATCGGTTCTGGATCTTGCTGTATCTATCCCTCATGAGCTTGCGATAGGAGGAGAAGGCAGTGTAATTTCAGCTGATACAGAAACTATATCAGAATTGGTGTTGAAAGCCAAGAAGGCCTTGGCGGATTCGGGGTCACTTATCAAAGAGTTCTCTACAGCTGACCAGGTGCTAGAGAGAAGGAAATCTCTAGTTAGATTTCCTACAGGCTCTAAAAACCTAGATGATTTTTTGAAAGGAGGAGTGGAATCCCAGGCTATAACTGAGCTTGCTGGAGAATTTGGTTCAGGAAAAAGCCAGATATGTCATACATTATGCGTTACTGCTGCTAAAGGAACTCAAGGTCAAATTAACAGTATAATATTTATCGATACAGAGAATACGTTTCGGCCAGAAAGAGTTCACCAAATAGCTGAAGCCAGAGGGCTTGATTCAGAAGAAATAATGAAAAAAGTATTTGTGTGTAAAATAGTTAATAGTGCTCAATTAGAAGCGCTGATAAGAAACCTTGGCAAGTCAATCGAAGAATACAAAGCTAAACTTGTTATTGTTGACAGTATTATCTCACTTCATAGAGCAGAATATACAGGAAGAGAAACTCTGGCTGAAAGACAGCAGAGGCTTAATGTTATGTTACATAAACTCATTCGATTAGCAGAGATATACAATGTAGCTGTAGTTTTGACAAATCAAGTCCAAGTCTCGCCAGATAGTAATGATTCAGTTCGAGCATCGGGTGGTAACATCATGGGCCATGCTTGTACTTACAGAATTTTCCTACGAAAAGCAGGAAGAGATAGAATAGCAACAATGGTTGATTCCCCCCACCATGCATATGACCAGGTTAAATTTACAATAAGCGAGAGAGGCGTTGAAAATGCTGAAGTAAAGACAGCGGTAAGCAATGGTAATGAATCAGGATGGTAGAAGAAGTATGAGTAGCAGCGAAATACCAAAAACTATTCTCCAGAAAGACTTCCCTGATCCACACACAATTCCAGTACCACCTTCACCATCTTATCAGTAACCAATTCCTCTTGTTACATTATCTGAGCTTATTCCGGGCAAGTATGTTTCTACCGTTGCAAGGATTCTTTACGTCAAGACTATAGAAAAGCAAGACGCTCTTGGTAGCAAAACCATATTTTCTGGAATAATAGAAGATTCTACATTCAAGGTTCCTTTCGTCAGCCACAGAATTTCATATCCTCTGATAAGAAATTCTATTTACAAATTCCATTCCTAATATGTGCATGAATTTCCTACAGATAAATCTCTGCTACTTGTGATAACGGAGCATACAAGATCGTTAAGATATTATCAAACTCTGCTAAAGAAGTTGGAAAACGACTACCGAGTAATACAATTATTCAATGCTGACCTTTTGCAAGTTCAGCAATATCTCTTTGATAGATTAAAGATTGAACCTACAAGCAAACTGAAAATAGAATATGATGGATCAAAGCTGCTTGAGGTAACCAAGATTGATGATGAAGAAGATGTACATCCTCCCCCGTTTTCAATGCTGTATTTTGACCTCCATACATATTCAGGAATAATATCTTCTGAGGATGGTATCAGAGTAATCAAGGTAAGGTATGGAGAAGACGAAGCAGTATTTGACGATAATAATGAGAAGGTAATTTTGCAGAAATTTTCTGACTATGTTCAGGAGAAAAACCCCGACATCATCGTTTCCTTGGGCGACTATGACGATGGCAAATTACTTGGGTATCTATACGATAGAGCAGGGAAGATTGGATTTGATTTGCAGCTAGGAAAAGTCTATATCAGCAGCAGTTATAGAAAGAGAACATATTTTGATCAGTTTGGGTTTGCAGGATTAATAGAGCGAGCAAGATTTAGCTTTATTCCTTTGGATAAGGCTGCCAAATATAGTATAAATCGTCTGATAGATAGCAGGAATTGTTTTGAATTAATCCAAAAAAATTTTGTGATTCCTTCTAGGGCTAGAGGAATCGAGAATCATGAGCATATTAGAACTGTGGAACAAATTGTTTCAGGAGATAAGGGAGGTATGGTAATATCTCCACAAATTGGGTTGCATGAAGACGTACTAGCACTTGATTATGATAATGAATACGCAAATCTAATTGTGAAACATAATTTGAGCTATGAAACGGTTGGCGGGGAAGCTAAGAAAGGATTACTTCCTACAGTAGTTGAACGATTCCTTAAAAGACGGCTTTATTTCAAAAGATTGTTAAAAGAATTTCCAAAAGACAGTCAAGAATACCTATGGTGCGAGCAGCGAGTTAATTCACTAAAGAATATACTTGTTTGCCTTTATGGTTCAACTGGTTCTCTTTGGAACAGATACGGAAACGTACTTGCTTTTGAGGAAATTAACAGGCTATCCAGAGAAGTACTGATAAAAACAAAAGATATTGTACAAGGACTGGGATACGAACTAGTGTATGCAGATACAGATTCTGTCTTCATTAAGAGAAAAGGCTCTGCTATAGA
>JBKOWU010000149.1:0-5448 GCA_046724555.1 Thermoproteota archaeon
AGGCATGCCACTAGACAACCCTCCTAAAATTCCGCCGGAATTGTTTGTCTTGGTAACTATTCTTCCATTTTGATTAATATATATATCATTATTTTCCGATCCTCTTAGTTTGGAGCCTTTAAAACCTGAACCAAATTCAACTGCCTTTACAGCTGGAATACTGAAAAGAGCCTTGCTTAGATCGGATTCCAAAGAACTAAATATTGGTTCACCAAAGCCGATCGGTAATCCTATACTGACAGATTCTACAATACCTCCTAGAGAATCGCCATCTCTTCTGGCGTCTATAATTGCAGATTTCATCATTTCTGCTGTTTCAGTGTCAGGACATCTAACGTCGTTAGCATATCTTTCATTTTTTGCTTTTTCGAAGGGAATTTCTTTGGACTGAATGTCCCCAATTTGGATCGTATATGCGACTGTTTCTATGCCAATTGAACGTTTTAACAATTTCTGAGCAATCGCTCCAGCCATTACTAGGGTAGCAGTTAATCTACCAGAGAATCTTCCGCTACCCCTATGGTCTGCAAATCCACCATATTTTATCAATGCTGGATAATCCGAATGTCCAGGTCTAGGTTTTGTCTTTATTAAATCATAAGGCCGTGGATCTGAGTCCTTATTCCATATTACCATACAAATGGGTGCACCCGTAGTAAATCCATTGAAAACGCCAGAAATGATTTCAACTATGTCATCTTCTTTTCTCTTGGTGCTAATCATAGATTGGCCAGGTTTTCGTAGGTTAAGCAGCGACTGAATATCTGAGTCCTCAAGAGGTAGCCCTGCTGGGCAGCCGTCAACTACTGCTCCAATGCACTTGCCTTGACTCTCACCAAAACTCATAGCTACAAAACGTTCTCCGAGTATATTTCCCGCCATGTTGTATATAGTGCAGCCATTGTGTTATTCTATATATTGGCTTTTTGGCGACACTAGGTGAGACACAGTCACGTACACCTAGATCGGCCTGCAATTGATCATATATACAGTGTTCAGCTTCTCAACAATTCAATAGATAAATAAAGATCAAATAAACCTCACAATGAACTTAACGCTCTAAACAAAGTGCTATTTACATGGGAAAATGTACAATCTAATTCGCTTGCAATTACATTAAAAATGATAAATAATGTCTAAATTCACATGCTTGAATAATCTAATCCTTATTGTCTGTGTGGCATTTATATTATCACAGCATGCAATTTTCTCATATCTTCTATGAATGTTGGATATGACACATCAACAGACTCTGCGTCTGTTACGGTTGACTTTTCTGTTAGCATTGATGCAATAGTAAATGCCATGAATAGCCTATGATCGTTAAATGACTCAAGGCAGGCATTCTTTAAGATCTTTGGTGGAGTTATCAATATCTCATTGTTTTGCTGCTTTATAACTGCTCCTAGTTTGGCTAGCTCAGAAGAAATGTTTGCCACTCTATCTGACTCTTTCAGCCTTGCGTGGGCTATACCAGATATCCTAACTTGAGACTTTGCTCTTAATGCCAATACAGAAACTACTGGCAAGAGGTCAGGAGTATCAGTAAGATCGAAATGTCCCCCGTCCAAAGCATCACAACTGCTAACTACTACTTCGCCTTTTTCTTTATCGACATTGATTTTGCCCCCCATCGCCCTAAGAATGTCTATTATACGTGAGTCGCCCTGAGGCATTTTAAAATTCAGGCCCTGAACAGTAAGACTATCTCCAGCCAGAACACCTGCGGAGAGAATAAATGCAGCAGTTGAAAAATCTGCAGGTATCTCAAACACTGTCGGACTGTATTTCATATTTTCGATATGGTATTCGGAGTAATGGTGATCATGATCTATTGTAACTCCGAATGCTTCCATAGTCGCGAGCGTAGACTCAATATATGGTTTTGATACTTGGTCCCCATTTATCTTTATGATTACTTTAGAATCAGCGTATATGCATGAAATCAATAGGGCAGACACAAACTGGCTTGAAGTACGTCCATCAACTAAAGCTATTCCTCCTCTGATTCCACCACCTTTTATTATGAGCGGTGCACATCCATTGATCTTGGTAGAATAAGATTTAACACCTAGTTGAATAAGCGCATCCAGTATCGGCTGCATTGGTCTTTTCCTAAGGCTTTCATCACCTGTGATGACTGTGAATCCTTTTCTCACCAATGAAGACATGACAGTTAGTAGTCTAAGCGTGGTGCCGGAATTTTCTACATTGATGACATTTTCAGGAGTCTCAAGCCTAGTTTTACCTTCGATATAAAGGTCACCGTTTTCGTGTTTAATATTCGCCCCTAACGACCTGCAAGCAGCTAGAGTAGCAAGTGTATCTCTTGCAAGCAACACGTTTCTTATAACAGAGTTTCCATTAGTTAACGATCCAATAGCAATTGCCCTATGACTATAACTTTTACTTGAAGGACATCTTATGACACCGCTTATAACTGACTTTTTTATTTGAATATTAACCAATTATTTCTTCTACACTTGCCTTCTGATTGTTGATCTTGGAAACCAAAATGTCACCATTGAATTTTCTGAATATCGTTGTAATATTTTCAATCTGATCCTTGCGTACAACCGCAGCTATGGACGGCCCGTTTCCAGACAACGTTGCCCCCAATGCACCATTTTCTAAGGCTGATAATATGGGCTCATATTTCATGGATAAGGCTGTTGAAGCAAGGAGACCATTTAATTTCATAGCTTTCCAATATTTTCTACGCTCTGCTAACTCAAATGCATCTATAAAGAGATCTGACATTATAGTTAATTTATTTATATCCCCCCTTGATGCTTCCTTAGGAAGGAGAATTATTGCATAGAGATCATCTGGAGCTTCCTCCCTTCGGATTAACTTATGAGAGTAGTTGTCAGTTAGCACGAAACCACCAAAATAGCATGCGGTTGCATCATCATATGAACCAGTAATTGTTACATGTGAGTCTAGAGAAGCTTTCACGGCAATCTCTAAAACCGCGCGATCGTCAATATTCGGATTAACCAGTTTACAGCATGCAAGAGCAAGCGCATTGGACACTGAACTTGAACTTTTTAATCCATACCCAGAGGGGATCTCAGAGTCTATACATATACATACTGAATTATTTTCTATCACATGTTTGGGAATGGTACTATATATTATGTTATTAATCAGGTCATTACTCATTCTAGTTTGAAACCGAATACCTCGCCCCTCCTCCAATTGTATCTCCGCTCTCACTTTCAATGAAATACCTAATGCAGATCCCTTGCCGGTTGCGATTGCATTTACTATAGAAATAGCTCCATGCGTAGTAGCTCGAACTTTTCTGTTCATACAGGATCCCCAAAGAATCCGAAAAGGGCTTTCTTCATTGTGTCCCTTGGAGCGTTCATTCCAGTCCAAATTTCAAATGCTCTTGCTCCCTGTTCTATTAGCATCTCATAGCCATAGACAATTTGCGCTTTTGCGTACTTGGCCTGCTCAAGCAACCTAGTAAGTATAGGTTTGTATACTATATCATAAACAATGCTATCCTTGCTTATATGTTCATGGTCTATAATGCTATCTTTGTTATTTGTTGTAGCCGGGATTGTGTTAACGATTAGATCAGATTTGGCAGCAGAGTTCTGGACATTATCAATATTTATGCTATCACACTGGAGCCCGAGTTCTTTACCGATATCTACAAGGCATCTTGAGGTTTTCTGATTTCTACTTGCAATCAATATATTAGAAATGTTACTCTCCTCTGAAAGAGCAGCTATTACAGCTCGAGCCGCACCACCTGAGCCTAACAGAAGAATTGTCATCCCGTTAAAGTTTATTTTCCGCCTATGCAGTGGTTGGATAAAACCGTAGACATCCGTGTTATATGCTTTCAACGTTCCCCGTACATTATGTACTGTATTTACAGCATACGCCTTCTGAGCAGTTAAATCTAGCTCGTCTACATACTCGAGTATATCTATCTTGTGTGGCATTGTGACGTTGAAGCCTGCTATATTAATAGAACGAAGCGAACATATGGATTCTTTCAGTTCGTCTTTTGAAACCCTAAATGCAATGTACACACAGTTCAAATGCAGTGAGTTAAATGCCGCATTTTGCATTGCAGGTGATAAGGAATGTTGAACCGGATCACCAATGATACAATATGTTTTGATTTGAGTTTGCATATACTTGCCTAAGAGGGACTAATTTTATCATATATATCTCTCATCTGCACAACTGTGAGTTGACCTGGAGCAGTGCTTTCTTCCAATGCCGCATAAGTAAATGGCGATCTTCCTACAATTGTGCACATTATCCTAGATATAATTCCTGCCTCACCCATGGAGAATGCTATTAAGTTGGACTCAGCAGTATTTTCATATAATAAATCAAGTATTCGTAGAGCATCTACAATGTTAATAGCAGTAGTGACCATCTTGATATGATTGCTATAGACTCTCATTTTTTCGAGCATGTATTTTAGTTGATCTTTTGGAGGAGTCTTCTCAAAGTCATGCCATGAGAGTAAGACTGGAATTTTTTGTGTCTTGCAATAATTGGCTAGATCATCATTAGATTGTATAGTAGAATACTCAATGTCTAGTAGCATCGGCTTTGCCATTGCCAACTTCTTCAACCACTCGATTCTATCATTGTTGTTACCTTTAAATTTGCCACCTTCTGTAGGGGTCCTTAAAGTAAATACTGCCTTTTCTCTGATGTTCTCAGCAATTTTCAATGCTTCTTCCATGTCTGATAGATCTAAAAAATCAAAGCGAATTTCTATGTAGTTTGCGCCAAATGAAAAGGCCCTGTTAATTTTATCTCGTAAGCTTTCCGGGTCTTCTGCAGGAATAGATGCACAGATGTTAATCAAGTATATCTCAAGTATATCTTATCTTCCGCATTGGCAAATTAACCTTTTCATATGCACCATCATTAATTGACTAAGACGTGGCTTTGTATCAAGTGAAATTTTTTCGCTACTGGTAGAAGACGATACAGGACAGCTTGAACAAACACCATTGACTAGGCTTATGTAGTGAACGATAACACAAGGAAAGAAAGAGATTGAAGAGATAGAAGAATTGAAAGATACAAAGATGACACAAATTCAGATCCGCGGAAAATTCTCTCGCGGTGACATGGATAAAAATGAGTTTCCGGATGGATACATCTATTACATCTATTAAAGAAGCGACCAAATAGTTCTACCCTATACCTGCAGGAGGATGACTCGATGAGCCATGCTCCATTCTTTGGTGGGCATTTAATGCTTCGGCACTATCAAAAACTCTTCCACAGATACCGCAGCGAAGGTTTTTCGGAGATTTAGTGTTAGAAGACGAAGTAGCAGTAGTCATAGCTTTACACCAATATTATACAGATCACATATAATTAAACATGACAAAGCCATTAAAGATGAAAATGATGGTGAGATGGAATTTTTTTCCAATTAGCTATCAGAGCTTCAGA
>JBKOWU010000253.1:0-38534 GCA_046724555.1 Thermoproteota archaeon
TTTTGAGTTCAGCCAAAATTGCATGATAATAGCCGGTGATAGATGGTGATACAAGATAATCGCTGATTATGGAGGGGTATCAAGGCAATGAAAATGGTAACTTAATGATAACTGGATGGTAATAAAGATACAGAATGGTAACAATGTCGTATTTTTGTTTTATACTCATTTTTTATAAAGACTTGCAGAAATATGATATCAGGAAGAGACTCAAATGGAGTATTAACAAGAAAGCAAAAACAAGAGCTTGTTTAGACCTGTATTTTAACCAGAACAAGACCTATCACGAAATAGCTAAGATAGCAAGAATATCGCCTAGGGATATCAAACCTATCATAGACAAGGCATATCAAGAAAAAGAAAGAACAGAGCACAAATTACTAGCTGTACAGGCATATCATCTATTTTCCAAAGCTAAGACCCATTTAGAGGTGTCCATCATATTAAATATTGGACAGGCTCAGGCAACTGCATATCATGGGGAATACTTGAAGTTAGTTCAGCTTGACGATATCATCAAGATTTATCAAGAGCTTCAAGGTGCCGTGTGGTATTTTGTGAAATTGTGTAAAGAAGCAAAGGCTGCAAAAATGGGTGCATCACATGTGATTAACTTATTGAGGATTGCAAATAATTATTTACCATCAGTTGAGCATAGACGCGAAGAGCTACAAAAAGAAAATAATTTTTTGGAATCTATTATCACAACTAAAGACAGACAGATTCAGAATCTAAATGGCCAGATAAGAGACACAGGCAAAGTTTAGACGCTATTAAATCAGAACATGTAAGAGAGGCCGCAATACTAGAATGTTTACAACAACAAACAGCAAGACTAGAGTTATTTGTGTACAATTATAAAAACAATGATGACGAATACATCAAAATCATAAAAGCATTGAGAATAAGGTACATGAGTCATTATCAGACAAAAAGAGACTTTTACAGCTAGCCATTTTCTCTCTGATTCATTCCATGAGGAGTAACCCAGAGAAATACTCTTCTTTGATATATCATAACAATGATATATCAAAACTCAAGCAGAGACAAGAGCAATCTGGTAGACATGAAAAGGAGTAGAGAAGTAATACTACCGCCACCGCCCTGTGACAATCATATCATTGAGGATTGCAAGACTATAGTTTTAGAGGAAGCAGAAAAGCTTTACAATGACCTAGTAGACCAGCTTGTTTGTGAAGTTATAAACGAAAGTGTCACCAAACAATCTGCAGAAACGATGCCGTCTTCACTACCTGCATTACCATTAGAGGAAGGAGGAGCTGATGATAAGCAAAACTAAGTATAATGATCAAGAAGAACAACAAGAAGTATCAGATGAAGAATATCAAACTAATGAGCAATATGAGCAGGACAGATTAACTGACGATAATGCATATAGTGAAGATTTCCAAGATGATGAGAATAAAGCTGATAGGTTCACTGATGCCTATCATGAAAATTTTACAGATTAGTTAATATATATATTCTTTGCAAACAATTTCGCAAGAGAGCCAAAATAACGTTCTTGTCAAATACAATAGTGTGCTTTAGGGTGTACAGAAGTAACTATTACTTAGGCGCAACCTAAAATCAATGCCTCAATTTTCTTCGTAAGATTGTTTTATTAATGGCAATACGTGTTCTATATTTTTAAATTCCTTCAGTATTATGACATAGTCTCCATTTCCCCAATGACCGTGTCCTGGCGATGAAACATCTTTGGCGATATTTTTAGGATCTTGTAGCGAATTCAAGTAATTATGTCAAATTTGTTCACAAACCACTGGCCCCATTAACTACATGGGTTCAAATAGTGAAGGCATTTTTCTCAAGATTAGCATTGCAAGATTTGGAGATGGTTCTGCATAAAGTGTGCTACAGATCTAAAGAATAGTAGTATTTTAGAGGAGGTATTGAAAAGTAAATAGAATGCACTCCAGGATTCATGATATGCAGCTGCCATTCCATTCTATTATTGTGGATATATGTCAGATATTTGGGAGCGCGTCAAATTGAATCACGTGAATTTTAATCTATTTCACAAGCAAAGATGTATTATAGAATAAATTGAAAATCAGATCATAAAAAAAAGCAATATTTGATCTAGTACAATGATCACTTCATCGATCGAATAATATGATCCAATAAAATGATCGAAAGTACGGCTCCTCATATATAGCAGATCTAATAAAACATTCTTATGAAATATAGAAGCAGAACTGACATAGTTGGGTTAATGCTAGAAGCAGCAAATGGTGGAGCTACCAAGACAAAAATAATGTACAAAGCATTTCTGTCGTATGCACAGCTGAAAGAATATCTAACAGTTTTGTTACAAAATGATGTGTTAGAATATGAAGAAGGGAAACAAAACTTTAGAACAACAGAAAAAGGTTTACGCCTATTGCAAATGCATAATCAATTTGACGAAATGATGTCTATCGCAAATGTACGAAAATAAACGAACAATTTTTTTGTCTTTCTTGGGATTAGATAATTATTGTATTTTTGAACAGGAATATTGCCCCGAATTCTTCTTGACAGAACAATTAGTATGTCGGCAACTATAAAGCAGCGGGGGTGAATGACTACCCCACGTGTGTATTTGGTCTCCAGTATATTGTCTTCTAATATACAGTATAAAATATACTACCTCAACCATATTTAAAAATTTAAGAAGTTAATTCCGAAGTTGATTATCGACAAAAGATGCGGCTAGAATAATAAAGGGTTAAACCCAATTTGCGAAGAATGCGGTCTTGGTTGCTATCCAGTACTCGTTGCAAATGGCATCAAAGGAAACTAATAGCTAGTGTATAGTGTACACACAATAGCAATTAGTTATTTTAAATATTGTTTATAACTGGTTCTACCAACTTGAAGTTGTAAGGGTCTCATTTAGAACGCTCTAGGTTAAATATTTCTAATGTCAGTTAACTAGTTAACAATTCAACGACATCTATATGACTTCCAATCATCGTTTTCAGCTTATGAATTCCATATCCAGTTTTAGATGATATCGCTATTGGATTTGATATTTTTAAATTATTTGCAATATCGTTCTTCATCTGTTCTGAGTCAGTAATATTATCAAATTTGGTCAAAATTACAAAAACTTTGGACTTATCCACTTTTAGTTCCTCTAAAACATCCCAACAGCTTTCATATTTTATTCTAATATCTTCAATTTTCTCTGACATATCTATCAAAAGTAATATCAAATCTGAAGCGAGCGATTCCTCTAATGTTGATTTAAACGCATCTACCATATAGTGAGGAAGTCTACTGATAAAACCGACTGTATCTACAAGTAACAAGTCTCCTCTTACTCTACCATTATTATCTACTTTAAATGACCTTGTAGTTGTGGAAAGTGTTGTAAACAAACTCCTCGCTGTATCCTTATTCTCGGAAGTAAGGAGGTTAAATAATGTAGTTTTTCCTGAACTAGTATAACCTACTAGTGAAACGACTGGCATTCCTGCATTAAGTCTTTGTTGATGGTAAAGCTCGCGTTTTTTGTGCGCATCAGCAAGCTTTTCCTTTATAAAAGACATACGCCTTTTTAGGTCTCGGAACTTTACGTCAACAACATATACTCCCATGCCACCCTTTCCTGGTCGTTCGCTACCTGAAGCTAGTTTTGCATTTTCTCTGATACGTGGCATTTCATATTTAATTTCAGCCAATTCAATCTGTAATTTTGCTTCGGTTGTAATTGCCCTAGAGTGGAATATATTAAGTATTAATCTCTCCCTGTCTATAACTTGTACGCCTATTAGCTTCTCTAGGTTGTGAATCTGTTTTGATGTCAAATGTTCGTCAATGACTATCTGATCAGCTTTACACTCTAACGCATATTGCTTGACTTCTTCTGCTTTACCAGAACCTAAACCATATTCTGAATGATTTAGATATTTTTGAGTAACAACTTTCACAATTTGAGAATTTGTTAATGATTCTACTAAGCTCTTTGCTTCTTGGAGTCTAAAACTATCTGGATATGTTACTACTATTACTTTTGTTGATTTCAAAGGTAGTCAAGACCAATCCATATAATCTGCTGTAACGTAGTCGTTATTATGACCTCTTGAACATGTATGGGAAGTATCTGCGTTTGTAGCAGATGTTTTAAAACCATTCGTGCTTCCTTCTGGGATATAAATTCCTGGAAAGACTTCGCCGCATGTTCTACATTGTAACATTAGCATGGGCATTTTACTATTTACTCATCTTCTTTCGTTCTTCTCTTCTAATACTATATAGTCAGTCATACTATTATAGTTATTCAGAACTTTTATGCATACACTTTGGAGCTATTTATTTGAAAAAAGTATCCACATTGTTTGATTTTAAACATACGATTAGAGGAATATCAACAAAATCACGGAGATTAAAATAGTATGAAGATCAATAATAACAACTATTTTCAGAACTGTAATAATCTACCGCCAGACTTATTTTCTCTTAGTGGCAGCTCCAGCACACACCACACACTACACATACAAATTGCGTTCTTTTCTTACAATTCTCGCATTCCTGGTATTTTGCCGTCAATGTATCTCTGATACTCATGCACGCTACTATAGAAATACGATAGTCGCCTATTAACTTATTATACTATATTTCAAATAAGATACAAGAATTTCAATAAATATTGAATATTATGGCAGAAAAATAACGAGAGTTCAATCAGTGTTTATATACTAACAAATAATTGGTGATCACCTTTTAGACGGTTAATATACTTATAATTACATAGTATCATTAGAGAAAGGAAGAAAATGAAGGCAGCTTATGATCAACAACATATAATCTCACAACTCATCGAGGCATGCAACAATGAACACAATTTAGATAAGAGGATTGAAATGTTGTATCACATAAATTCAATACTTCTAAAGCGACATCAGCTAAAAATACCATCACTGATTACCAATGCGTATATCAATACAGCATTATATAGAATAGAAGAAATATTCTGTCATCTATAAGTGAACGTTATTGTAATAACACCTATAGTTTTTAGAATAGAATATTTGGCCACAATATTCCTTTAAAAACTAGACCGTCCATCTATTACTCCAATTTCAAACTCGACATCATACGCAGAATCTCAGTTGTAGATATAGTAGGATGATTTAAGTTTCAAGTTACATTGGAACAAGTTTATCATGCTAACAAGATAAAGTAGTACTATAATACATGCGAATAGAAGACGGTTTGGAAGCTGACCAATTCACCGCTCATATCACACTTCAAGAGCTAGATGAAATCTATGAAACAATGATGTCAGCGATAAAGTGGAGGCATGCAAATAACGAAGAACTAACACGTAAAATAGTTAAAGATATCATGGATGCAGTAGTCTATAGCAGGAGTACAAGTTTAAGAATTAGCGAAACATCTAAAGAATAACTTGTATAATTAATTGCATACCTAAACTGCTTGCTTATGAATATACATACGATGATGTTGACTTAAGTAGCATAATATAATAGTAATCCGGTAGTTAGTTTATCCAATTTATTTGTATTGATAGCTACTTTTCCTCCTTTGTAGAAGGTTTTATGTGAAAAGGATAAAGCGCCAGGTTACTACCAAGATAGTAGTAAAATCAATTTATGAATCCCATTCTAGACGACTGTTAGTCTTCCAATCAATGGCATTAGTCTAGTTGGTATATAGATTCAGAAATTATTTTTGCAAGCTCCACTTTATTTTGCAGCTGGTATATCTTTAGCTTAGCAAGCAACTGTTCTCGCATCTGTTTATAAAGGTTGACTTGTACTAGCAATGCTTTTTTTCGGTACTAGTATTTTCTGAGGATGACATAGTATGTGCAGACTGTTATATAAGATCTGATTATTAAGCAAATGTCTTTGGCTGACGATTGAATTACTAATTCTATTACATCGCCCACCAAACGAACATGATATCAATGTGTATTGTTTTTTACTGGTTATTGACACTAACAAATGCATATCAAGTATAAATAAGTTCATTCCGTCTATATTTTATGGTGAATATGGGAAATAGGCAAAAGAAAAGTACTAAATGAATCAGCATTAAAAGAATTGGTAATGCCCCAGAAGGGCGAGCTACTAGGCCGTGTAGTTAAACTGGTAGGTGGCGACAACATTATTGTAAAATGTACAGATGGAAAGGTACGAACTTGTCGTATTCGTGGAAAGATTAAGCGAAGAATGTGGATAAGAGATCATGATCTAGTATTGGTTGCTCCATGGGACTTTCAATCCGATAAGGCTGATATTCTATGGAGATATATTGCAGCTCATGCAGACAAATTAGAGCAAGACGGTTACCTTACTAATTAGGAAATATGGTAGTAGTATGGTGATCGCTAGTAGTTGAAACTCCTATTTGTACTTTTGATGCAAAGACCGCTATACTATGTAAAGTGTGAAATTAAATTACCCAGTTAATAGAACAGATAAAAGCAATCTTGACTAAATATGTAAGAACATAGATACTAATGACTAAGAAAAAGGATTTAATAACACAAGAAGAAGTAGATCGTTTCCTAAAGATTGTATCTGATAATAAGACTAGCAAGTCAAATCGAGAACACATTTTAAAGCTTTTACAAGAGCTACAAATTATATTGGACGAAGGATTGTTTGAAGATTCTATAGATGGTACAAGAATACGTGTTAAGTATGATATGGATATAAGTAGAAGCCGAAAAGGGGAAAAAGAAACCGGAGGAGGGGAAGAAGAACAAAGACAGAATGCTGTTAGATTTCAATATATCAAAGAAATCCCTATCGATTATAGCAAAGTGCCTGTAAGTTTTAGAGACAATGCCAATGTTGCTACTCCTTCTCCTCCTCATGTATCAAACAATGATATTAATGAAGATTACGTGATAACAGAATCATATGACATTTTGGAAGAGGCTAGTCCTACTTTGTATGAAATTCTCGGACTTTTGAAAAGGATCTACTTTATGCCAGAAGATTTTTCTAACAGATTGACTATTGAACGTATTCATAAACTAAGAAATATGTTTAGCAAGGATGAGATACTTGGTTTTCCCTCCACAAGCCTTGACAATAAAGCCGGCTTAATTCCTATTTGAAATATAGTGGATAAGGCTAATCCCTTTAATAATTAGTAATCCATAAATGTACGTCAGATAAGACGTTAAAGCATTTTTGAGATAATGTCTTCATCTATCAAAAGTGAATTAAAATTCAGTTAAAGATACCTGCAAATTTAAACTATGTTATAATAACCTTAGTCTCATTACGAAATGCTAGTGAGACATATATAATGTCGAATCTGCAGAAATTTAATCTAAATTAATCGGAAACAGGAATAGGCTTGGTCATATTTTCAAATTTGTCAAATAAAGCATACGCAAACCGATGATTAAGAAACAAAACGAATAGACCATCTCTCATCAGATCCTCAATTGCAACACTAATTTCTTCATTTTTAACAATATAAAAATAAGATAAGGCATCGGTTACAAGCATCGGATTAGTTAATTCATGATTATCTAAAATGGTAAATGCAAATGATTCTATATATCCAAGAAAACCTAGATCATAGTGCTTGATTTTGGATTTGAAAATACTTACTATGATCTCTTCATCTTCATATCTTTCTGTTCTAAATGCTACTATTGGTGATGAAAAAGTCCTCCTTCCTTCATTAAACACCTTATTATATTCTATATTGAAATATCCGTTTAGTCTGAAGAATTCTTCAGTTCCTTTTAATAGCTGTTCATCAGTCAACCAAGCAGTATCGTTTCTATTTTCATTCATCCTTGCAAAAAAAGATCTAGCGCTTACCATTCGTGTATTGGGCAACTGTTAACTCTTAGTTGTTCTATATCTGTTCATGATAATAAATCCTTACGTCTACATATTTGTTATGAATCGGTTTTCCAAAGCAAAAGTTAAGACTGAGGACTTATTAAGATAATTATACAAAATGTTTCCGTGAAATGAATTAATCATTACCTATCCCCGGGCCACAATATAATCATATCTTTCATCATCTTCGAGATCTAGCGTATACATATGCTGTGTCAATTTGCTGATCATTAGTCCAAAGCGTTGGCAGAGTGAGGCATTCTATTACGTCAAGATGAAAGTGCTCTATAATTTTACCCCAACCCCACTTTGTCTTATCTCTTGTATATTCCTTCATAATATGGCTTCCCATAAAATTAAACCCTGCAGTATATCTTAATTGTGCGTTTTTACTTATCTTGGTAAGTATGCTAGTTGCAAGTATTTCACCTGATTCAGGTAAGCCTGAGATAAAAAATATTGGTCTTGACAGATCTATTGAATTATACTCTATGTTCGTCGCATCTCCATTTATTATGTCATATTGAATATTGGTTGAATTTGAGATCCTATGTTGTAGATCCACAAGAGCACTATCGATCTCTATTCCTATTGACTTCATGCCTAGCAATTGACTACAATAGGCTATTCTGCCATCTCCTGATCCAATGTCTACAGCTTCTTTAAATCCTAATCTTTTAGCGTACAATGACAATGCATAGGCAGATAATATCCAGGTTGGATAGAAGGGTTGATAATTTGCATCATATTTCTTACTGCTCAGCCAATAATCATTGATATCACCTTCATAAGATCTACAGGGAATACCAAGTAAGTTTATGTCAGTCGATCTATAATAGATCGAATTCATTTCTGCAAATTTGTTTAGCCTGGATAATATTCTGTTCTCAATTGGTAATATGTGAGAATACGATAATGGAATGATCTCATATACAACACTTCTTGGTTTATGGATTTTTATGAACTCATTTTTTAGCTTTACGATAGATCGTGAAACTAAATCTTCCTCTTGATCCATATACTGTTCTACCATTGATGACGTTTAGAGTTGGCTCTAAAACGTACATTCTGCACTGGGCCTAAGCCCCCGCCTGTAGGTTTTATGATTGCAGTTTTTGCAAAGGTAAATTCTTTTACGTTTGTACGTATAAAGAGTATCGGGTTCTTCAATCATTTGATGCGTTGTCTTTGTCATACATCTGTCACAGAAGCGTATTTCAGAGTCCAATATTGATACATTATATGTAGTTTCTATTAATCAACTTAATGCTGATCTGATAATGTGAAGGTCTTGTGTGTATAATTCCATTAACTAGACTAGTGACAAGTTTTGATCAGCAATATATGTTATAGTATAGTATTTTACATATACATATTAAATGCGTTAATTACTAATTAGTTTCCAATATTTGTTATTGCTTTTATCACAACAAGACTTATCGCAGCAACTGCAGCACTAGCTGGTATAGTTATTATCCATGCGTAAATTATGAGTTTTCCGGTTCCCCATCTAACTGCAGATGATCTTTTAGTTGCACCTACGCCCATGATGGCACCAGAAATTGCATGAGTAGTACTTACCGGAATTCCAAATAACGCCATTGATGTTAATACAGCTCCACCTCCTGTTTCAGCACAAAACCCTTGGTAGGGTCTTAGATCGGTTAATCGAAAAGCCATAGTTTTCACTATTCTCCATTCGCCGGAAAATGTCCCCAAAGCTATTGCAGTTGCAGCAGCAACTATTACTGGCACCGGTATGGCAAAAGATTGGATTGCAATATTCCTCCTGCAATCAATAATGCTGTAATAATACCCATGTTTTTTGTCCATCGTTAGCTCCGTAAGTAAGAGAAAAGATGCAGATGAAGCTATTTATAATTTGCCAAATATGTTATTCACCTTTGAAGGTCTCTTCTGACGCAAAAAATACAACATTGCAATAGCGAAAGCAAACGCAATTCCAAAACTAACATTGGTGAAACAATCATAAATGTTAATGTTTTTTCAACTCCTGATATTACAATAGCTTTGATGCCTCCAGCTATTAATCCTGAACCAATGAGGCCGCCAATTAATGCATGGCTGCTTGATGATGGCAGACCAAAGTACCATGTAATTAAATCCCAAACAATTGCTCCTATTAGTCCCGCAAAAATAACATATACTGTAGAAAATTCTGGTTGAATAATTCCCTTTCCAACTGTAGCTGCTACAGCAATGCCAAACAAAAGGACCAATAAAGGTTGCTACAGCAGCCATCGTTACAGCTCGTATTGGTTTTAAAACTCTAGTTCCAACAACGGTCGCTATTGAGTTTGCCGAATCATGAAACCCGTTTACGAAATCAAAAAAGAGTGCAGACGAGAATTTGAAGTTCTATCATTATATTGTACCACAATCATCCATTACCGTATTTCAGCGCTATATCCTCTACAACATCAGCAACATCGGCGCAACGATCAAGCGCACCCTCTAGAGTCTCATAAACTTCTTTTAGCTTTATTATTTCAATAGGATTATTATTTGTTTTAAATAATTCTGCTATTGCAGTACGATAGATTGTATCCGCTTTGTGTTCATAGTTTACTATGTTCTTAGAATGATCAATCAAGTTGCTAGCGCTTTTTAAGCTTCTTATTCGTGTTATTAATAGCTGAACTTCTTGCGAAGCAGAAAGTAAGATTTTTGATAGTTCTATCATGTATGGGGTAGGTGCCTCTATAGAAAACAGTACAAATCTATTAGCAACCCCCTCAGTCGCATCTAAGACTTCATCAATAGCACTTGTTAGTTTAGATATGTCTTCTGGATCAAGGGGGGTTACAAATGTTTTATCTAGAATCGTAAATAATCTGTGTGTAATTTGATCCCCTTTATGTTCAAGGTCCTTTATTATCTCATATCTGGATTCACCATCCATCTTATAGCTTGACATAAATTCAACTAAATATGAGGTTGCTTTTACTAAATTTGCAGCCTGCTCCTCTAATACGTCTATGATCTCCTTATCATTGGAACGTATCCATGATAGAAAACCTCTGCTCACTCTTCAATGGTAGTTTTACTAGGCTAATATGTATATCTATGAAATAGACTATTTGTTATAAATGAATATATACAAAAATAAAGGTTTGTCGCATAACATTAACTTATAAGGGCATAGGGATTGAGTGAAATAGTATAAAGCATGTCAAGACAAGATGTAGATTCACCTCCGTATGGAGCGTTGCAATATTATCAAATTCATTATATTATTACGGACACTGTATTTCCAAATCCTGAGTCACTTTTGGCAAAGTGCGAACCTGTTAACAAGGGGCATTTTGGAAATAAAAGAGTAGTTGATGTAAAGTGGTGGGGTGGAAGATTAGCTGAAATCCTGCAAGCAGATACAGAGCTAAAGGAAATGCTAAAAGATGTCTTACACAAGGAAGGTGAAATTAGAATTGATCCTCTTGACGATCATGTTCGTATTTATGGCAAGTGGAGACACGAAGATGATCTTGAATTTAACCCTAAAATGTTTGATGCAGTAGATAGGATAGCTTCGCATATACAAAAGTTAAAGGGATAATGATGTCAGTTAAATAAATAGACAAATAATTCAAACAGATAATGATGATAGATGTAAGCAAATACGGGTATTCGTTTTTTTCTTTTGAATTGTGTTTTTTAATATTGTCATCATCATTAGTAATTGTTATTGCATAATACGCACCAAATACATCTATGAGTATTGTAGTAGCCTTAGTAGAACCACAATATGAAACAAATGTGGGATATATAGCAAGGATAATGAAAAACTTTGGCTACAATCAGTTATATGTTATTAATCCTAGTTTTGATAAGGAAAAGGCGGCCATATTTGCCACTCATGGCAAAGACATTTTAGCATCTAGTAAAATAAGCACGTTAGATGAGTTAAGGAGGAAGTTTGATGTATTAGTTGGCACAACTGCTCTTCCTGCTTATAGCAGGTTAAATATTTTCAGAAATTCTATCACTGTGGTACAGTTATCTGAAATAATAAAAGATGTAGGGGTTGAAAAGGATTTCTGCATTGTACTTGGAAGAGAATCTTCTGGTTTGAATAACAGAGAATGTGAAATGTGCGATTTAATTGTCACTATTGATACCAAAACTAATTACAAAACGATGAATATATCGCACGCACTTGCAATATTACTATACGAGATATCTAAAAGTTTACCAGAACTTATTTTAAGGGATGATAAGAAGATGATGACGACAAGAAGAAGCAACACATTCGCCACTAAACAAGAAATTGATCTATTGATAAATTATGTCAAGGAGGTTGCCACTACGTGCGGTTACGATGAACATAAACAGCCTATGCTTGATTCGGCCGTTCAAAGAATATTAGCAAGAGCAATACCCACTTCAAAAGAAGTAATGTTATTAGTTTCACTGTTCCGAAAAAGTGCATTGATGATAAAACGGCACGGGCACCAAAGGATTAACAGGCACATATAGTTAAGAACATATAAAATTCAACTTACGCGATAATTTTGAAGACGAAAATCAACTTTGAAAATGGAATTCACTATATGCAGAAAAATGTCATGCCTTATGAAAAACTAAGCCATAAAGCAAAATATATAGGCAAATCCCTGTTTACTGGACCTCGCGATGCATAACGCATTATTTATTTTTAAAATCATGTATAAAATTTTTCGAAATACAGATAATTTATTTAATTTTAAATACTAGGTCGATATATATCTTTATGCTACACGTTCTACATGTGCATCTAGAAATGAAGGTGTATAAGTATCACCAGGCAGCTGGGCTTGCCATCATCATCGTGCAGTCCAGCTGCTTGTTTATAATCACTTATTAACAGACGAAAGGATAATAGATGCTCCTATAACCTGTTGCATTCTTAAAGTCATCATCATTTCATTATTAATTTTTGTAGCTACTCCAAATTTTTGTTATCTTAACTTTTGGTTAGACTAGTTTTATATAATATGGTCATCTTGAGTTTGGATTCTTTCTGTGCTAGTTTTTAATGTATATTTTCCTCGTACCGGCTATTCTGTCTTTGTAAGCAGCTACCATACTAACTAGACAGGTACGAGGATCAAGTTGGGGCTTTTCCTATGAGAATGGATGTTATTATGGTTAGTTAATTGTTAACCTTAGGTAACCAAGACAAGACATTTGATGAATTTTGCATATCAATGTGTGATTTACTTTTCTATCTTTATCCTATTTTTGCGGTATATGTACAATCAAATCCAAAAAGCAGTCAAACACAAACAGTAACTACCATCACTCCAGACTCCCGATCCCATAAGGATTTTGTTAAGGCCTATCCTCAAATATATCCATACTCAAAATTCTTCCCTATTTTTAAGTTAGTATATTAAAATCCTATTTTCAACCCTCAAAGTATCTAGTACACTGATTAGACAGGCATATTGAAACTTCCAGTTAACTTTTACACATTACACGTTGTAGAAAAGATATACATTATTTACAGTTCCATAACCTTATTTTTATTACCTAATAGAATATTTATTATTGTAGTTGTTGACAACAGCAGAATGCATATGACTAGTTACTAACACTATGTACGACTCTATGTTACTTATGCATGATTTGGGTGTCTACAGATGTAATTATTTGAATCTATTTTCCGCCTATTATATTAAATTGTATCGCTATAGACAGTAGTGCATGTAACAATGATAAAGACATAGCAATATCTGGTATTTCTGTCCCCACATTATAAATATGTTAAATCAATGCCAACTTTACCTTTATATGGTAGAATATCCAGATATGCAAAGTAATACAATACCTAAAGTAGGAGAATGTGACAGTTTTCTCATGGAATCTATCAAAGCTGATGATATTAAACCGCTCTCATCGTTGTCGTCATCATCATCTACATTGTCCTCCTTGTCGTCTTCTTTTAGTGATCAATTTCCAGATATTTTAAAGAAGATAAGATCTGGTGAATTCAAAATTGCAGTTTATGGTCTAGGACACATAGGGGCGTCAATAGCTTCTGTGTGGCTTAGAGCTGGAGCACATGTAATAGGAATGGACAAATCTCAAAAGGTGTTGGAAAATGCAAGAAGAGGTAAGACCCATATTCCAGAGCCAGGTGTAAATGAGGCCTTTACAAAAGGTTTGCAAGAAAGGCGATTTGATCTGTACGACGATTCGGTGGAGGCTTCAAATGATTCATATTTTAAAATGATATGCGTACCTGTACTAGCAGATAATGGGCGGCCTGCTAATTTAGCAGCGGTTAAAGAAGTGTCAATAGATATCAGCAAGGGTTTGAAAAAGGGTGATGTGGTTACTCTAAATCCTAGCGTTCCCCCAGGAACAACAGAGGATATGGTACTACCACTTATTGAGAAAGAAAGTAGAGGGCTTAAAGTAGAAAATGATTTTTATCTTATATACAATCCGGAAAGGATCTATGAGGGCAGAGCAATAGAGGATATAGAGGATAGGTATCCGGCTATAGTTTCCGGTGCTGGCCCTAAAAGTCTAGAAATTGGCATAAAGCTCTACTCTGTTGTATTCAAAAAGGGGATCATACCTGTTAGTAACATAAGAACTGCGGAAACTGAAAAGCTATTTGAAGGCGTGTATCGTGATGTAAATATTGCTCTTGCAAATGAACTTGCAAAATTCTGCGAAAAAGTTGGCGTTAATTTTTGGGAAGCAATGGAGGCAGCAAATTCCCAACCATTCTGCCATATTCACAAGCCGGGTGTAGGTGTGGGTGGCGCTTGTATACCAGTATATCCCAAATTTATAATTGACACTGCAAATAGATTCAAGGTGGATTGCAATATCACTAAGCTAGGTAGAACTATTAACGACTCTATGCCAGCATACTGCGTACAACAGGCTATAAAATTGCTAAATAAAAGAGGAGGTAAAAAAGATGTTAGAAACTCTGTTATCACCCTTCTGGGTCTTGCTTTCAGAGGTGGAGTTTCAGATACACGTCTGTCGCCTACCTACAAAGTCATCGAAGAATTCCAGAAATTGAAGGTAAGGGAAATCCGTGTTCATGATCCTTTAGTGAAAAACGATTATTCTTTGTCTGATGAAGAAAATGTTATTCTGACCTCAAATCTGAGTGATGCTTTGAAGGATACTAATTTGATCATGCTTGTTGCAGACCATCCTGAGTATCGTATGTTGACATATGAAGATACAAAAGGATCACCCATTTATGATGGCCGGGGGCTGCTCTACAAGTCAAAATTTGACTATGCTGATTTAGCCATCATTGGTGTGGCTAAGGAAGAAAAAGCAACAGATATACAATCAGCAAAATGATTCTCAAAGTGTGTTGTTTATAAAAAAACGATAAAATGATTGAAGTGATCTGCAATAATAAATAATAAATAATAATAATAATCATGATCTATTGTAACGTCTTATGATAATGGCTTTGTAGTTATAAAAAAATTAATTTTATGATCATTAACAAAAATAGAAATAAGATAATAATTGTTTATTTGAATTTAATGTAAAATAATTCAGACAAGCGGCACGCCAAAATTTTAATGCTTGTGTATTTTTTAAATAACTAGAATACTTGTTAGATTGAATCTAAAAGAGCACATTTGTATCATTTTTGGTTATCTATATGATGAGCTAGTTAAATTTAATATAGTCTACAATTAATTTTTTACATTTAATGTCCCTTAATGACAATAGAGATAACAGCCTAGATTTGTTATTGACAGTAACTTGGAAAGATGATTTTGTTGTATTGATTGATCAAACAAAATTACCAAATAAGCTAGCATATGTCAGATGTAAGAATTACAAAGAAGTTGCAAATGCAATAAAGAAACTGGTGGTAAGAGGAGCCCCCGCAATTGGTATCACAGCTGCTTTGGGTCTTGCACTTGCAGCTATCCATAGCAAGGCAGAAAGTCTCAATCAATTACTAGCCGACCTTGATACAGCTATGAAGACTTTACAATCCACACGTCCCACTGCTGTAAACCTTTTCTGGGCCCTAAAGCGCGTAATGCAGAAGGCCACGGAAAAGAAAAGTATCGGTGAAGTAAAAAAAACTATTCTTGATGAGGCTTTGAAAATGCTCAAAGAGGATATCGAAAATAATAAAAGAATCGGTAGAAACGGCGCCAAATTGTTTGAAAACGGAGATGTAATAATGACACATTGCAATGCCGGATCGTTAGCTACTGCTGCTTATGGTACTGCATTAGGTGTGATAAGAGCAGCCAGGGAAGATGGCAAACATGTAACCGTTATAGCAACAGAAACTCGCCCAGTAATGCAAGGTTCTAGATTGACTGCCTTTGAATTGCAGCACGATGGCATAGATGTAAGCTTGATTCCAGATACTGCTGTGGGATTTATGATGTCTAGGGGAGCAATAAGAAGAGTAATAGTCGGTGCGGACAGAATTTTGCGCACTGGTCATGTGTTCAACAAGATTGGAACCTATCAAGTGGCAGTTATGGCGAAAACACACAAAATTCCTTTCTACGTAGCAGCTCCATTCTCTACATTTGACTTTGAAAGCCATTTAAAAGATATTATAATTGAGGAACGCTCAAAAGAGGAAGTTACAATGATGGGAAAGCAAAGGATCGCACCAGAAGGAGTTAGGGTCTTTAATCCTGCATTTGATGTAACTCCTCCTGAATTAATTACAGGTATTATAACAGAGAGAGGTATTCTGAAACCGCCTTTTAAAAAGGAACTTGCATTGATGCGCATAAAACATGGTAAAATTAACCCTATCAAATAGATGGGCTAGAAACGATCCACGTAGAAAATGGGGAGTACACGCTATGTACGTTAACGCAAGTCATATGTAATTGTGCAGGATTTGTTATTATTATTATTATTATTATTTTACTTTATTGATAAAGTATTTATCGGATGAATGTCCAGTTATTTGGAACGTCAAGATGTCTTCGCAAAAGGTTACTACAGAGCAAGTTTATTCAGCGCTAAGGAAATGCATGGATCCAGAGATCCCAGTTAATGTAGTAGATCTTGGACTCATATATGGCGTCGGCATTAGTCCTGAAAATAACAATATAGATATCAAAATGACTATGACAACAAGGGGTTGTCCACTTCATGATACACTCGTTAGTGATGTGAAGAAATATGTTGGCAAGATTAATGGCGTTGGAAATATCAATGTGGATATTGTATGGGATCCACCATGGAATATTGACAAAATGGAGCCGACTGTGAAAGAAAAAATGGGTTTTGGGAAACCAAAACTTAGATTCCAAGTAGATTACGAAAAATATCTGCCACTTAAGAAGGGCAATTTCATAAAGCAGGATGACAGTTCACTGCTCCTCACAAATGAAAAACAGCAAGGATTCATGGTAAATCAAGCAATTGTAGATTTCTGGCATACATGTGATGGGACAAAGACAATAAATCAACTGACCGACCAGTTTTCTGCTAAACTTGGATTACCTAGACAGCAGGTTGAACAAGAAGTGGTTCAGCTGGTGCAACAGTTACTTGAAGCTGAGTTACTTAAAGCTGATCACTAACGCTTTCTTGTGAACCTTGTATAATTGTAACTATGCATTTGATACAATAGTAAAATCGCTTTGCTCATCTGAATCTTCACATGTGATTGTCGAGCTTGGTAGCGGTGATGGACGCATTTTAGAAAACCTAGCTAAAAGCGATAACAATTATCATACTAATTCTCATCTTTATATTGGCATAGAGTTAGATAGTACCCAATACGAAGACAGCAAAAGACGAATTAGTCTCAATAATGTCAAGCTGTTAAATGGTTCTTTTGAAGATATTATACCTATTTTTCCTGACAACTATCTTGATTTAGTTATTGCAGTATTGCCAGATCCCAATTTTATAGACAAAACTAAACAGTATAAATGGGAACCATTATACAAAACCATATATTCGAAATTAAAAAATAATGGTTCATTTCAACTCGTTACGGAAATAACCGATGAGTTGTTTCAACCAGTATCTGACGAAGTGTATAATAAATGGGTTGAATGGCTTTCAACAACTTTTCACTCTATGGGCTTTCTTCTAGCCACAAAGTATGCTGGTGCGCCATTAGCGTATTCAAGTAGATGCATAAATCAATTTAGAGGGGATCCTGAGCGCATACGCATGGTTACTATGCATTTTGAAAAGAGATAATAATAATAGAGTACCTGGACCATCTCTAAGAAGCACTAACCGATCCGAGCAGATAAGATCGGAGTATCCGCTAGTCTATATCTGTTGCCCACTTGATGATAAATGTATATATTTTTTATATGTATTAACTATTTATAAATCGAAAGTCTTCTTTAACAGCTAATAATACTACATGCGTATTAGTTCTTTCAACATGTGGCATTGATAAATCCCTTTTTACAAAGTTGCTAAGCTCCTTTCGATTCTTAAATTTAGCGATTATCATCACGTCTGTCAAACCAGTAATGTCATATACTGCGCATACATTTGGCAATTTTGCTATGTGTTTTTCTACTTCTGATATCTTGCCTTTAACAGCTGTGACTTCAATGATTGCGGTCAAGTCGTAGCCTAATCTCTCGTGATCAAGCACTGCAGAATAAAATTTAATGATATTTTCTCGTTCCAGCTTTTCTACTCGTGTAAGTACGGTTGGGGGAGATACACCTATCTCCTGAGCTATCTTCCTATAAGAAAGTCTTGCATCGCCTAGCAATTTTATGAGGATTTTAACATCCGTTTCGTCTAACTTCATAATATTACGAAAAGATTGACAAATATAAAGCCATTACTTTAAAAAATTGTCAAGTACTAATTAATGACATCATAAACATTATATTCTGCTAATCACATGTTATAAAGTTGTCATATAGACACAACTCCTCTACGCACAAAGTAGAATATGAGACAAATAATGTTAAGCTTGATGACACAGACTTTATTCAGATAAGATATACCGATATTCTGGGAAGATTCTTAGCTCGATATTTTCAGACTGATAGTGAGGTGGATTTGGGTGATTTCTTTAGATGTGGAGTTGGAGTGGATGGCTCATCTGTTAAGGGCTTTGCAAATATTGACGAGTCAGATATGCTGCTTATCCCTGATAAGTCTACTCTGAGGATTGTCGCTCATGAGCTATACCTTAGTCATTTATCTGCAAATCTCAAGATAGCTACAGTCATAGCAGACGTGTACAGAGGCTTTGGACTAGGAAGATCAATGAGAGATCCACGATATGTATCACAATACATAGAAGAATACCTTGCACAAAATAACCTCCTCTGTCAGGTTGGACCTGAAGTTGAG
Organism: Thermoproteota archaeon; assembly: GCA_046724555.1. Classification (GTDB taxonomy): domain Archaea; phylum Thermoproteota; class Nitrososphaeria; order Nitrososphaerales; family Nitrososphaeraceae; genus JAFAQB01. The sequence continues at coordinate 19,170 of JBKOWU010000253.1, forward strand.
TGCTTTATTTTTGATGAGATATTGTTTCAAAAAGATGCTGAAGGAAAAAATAATCATCAAAAAACTGAAGTTATATCAGGAGAACAATATGGAGTCGGTAAGTATCCAATACGCAGAAAAGGTGGCTACGATGCACCTCCATTTCAGGATTCCTTATTAGAATTTAGGTTTGAAGTTGCCAAGGTCTTGAAGAATTATTCTATAAAAGTTACAAATCTAAACCATGAAGTGGCAAGCAGTGGTCAAATTGAAATTAATTTTATACATAGTACTTTGACAAAAGCTGCAGATAGAGTTCAGATCTATAAAGATGTTATTAGGAATATTGCAAAGCAAAACAATAAAATAGCAAACTTTATGCCAAAGCCAATTTTTGAGGATGATAATAGTAATAATAATGTAACAAATAGCGGCGATAATGGTTCGGGTATGCATGTTAGTATAAGTCTGTGGAATAATAATAACAATGAGTCTTCAAATAGCAAAAATATTTTCTATAATGATAGCGATGTCTATGCACAACTAAGCCAGACAGGAAGATATTTCATTGGAGGAGTGTTAAATCATGCATCTTCGTTAGCGGCAATTGTGGCACCAACAATAAACTCTTATCAACGTATAGTTCCAGGATTTGAAGCTCCTGTTTATATTGCATGGGCAAGGGCAAATAGATCTGCAGTTGTACGTATACCTGTAAACGAGAAAAATAATTTTAAATCAAAACGTATAGAATTTAGGGCACCTGATCCGTCATCTAATCCGTATCTGGCATTTTCAGCGATAGTAGCTGCAGGACTTGATGGTATGAAGAAGAAGATAGACCCTGGAGATCCAGTTAATGAAAATATATATAAAATGTCTGATTCAAAAAGAAAAGGTTTGGGAATAAAGTCTTTACCACATGGTCTAAAGGAATCGCTTCAAGCCCTAAAAAGCGACTCGAATTATCTAACACTGTGTTTCCCATCTGAGCTCTTGGAAACTTATTTTACAATAAAACATGACGAGATAAATGAAGCAGAGAATCACAATTCAAAGGCGTTACAATTTAGGCTCTATTATGATGTATGATGGAAAGAACCCTGAGTAATGGCTTTTGCATATTTGAAAGGATACGGTCAAATCATGTCTTTATAGAATATAATGAAATAATTCAAATGACATAGTGATAGGATCATATAAAAAAAAGCAGCAGCGTAAGCAGCTGCTCCATTACAAAAAAAATTTACTTCCTAATATTTGTGCTTCATTTTGTAATGATCAATTGTACATTCCTTTGAACAAAATTCTGCATAGCAGCTGTCCTCAATACATGGAATGGGATCAATATGATTAAATTTACGATTACAATAAGTACAAAATGATTCTAATGCTGGATAATTGTTATTGATGTAATTGCCCATGCAGCTCTGCTTCTCCTTAAACCAAAGAATATCGACATTCGATTTTTCGGCATATGTTGCAACTATATCATATGCTTCATAAAAACCTGGTGCGTAAAATTGTCTTACAAAAGTAGCTTGATGTGGATCTTTCACTGAATTAGTGTTTTTAAAAGATACTAGCCACTTTTCATATGGTATAATTTCATCTTCGTTGACCGCACTTTTCTTCTCTTTAATCTTTCTTTGTTTCTGATTCTCATTCATGGCACGCCATCTTGTCTTTTATAGTGGTAGTTTGGATTAAACCTTTGTCGAGAAGTCATGTTGTGATTTTATTATGCACTTAAATTAAAAGACAGCTTTCTCTTTATTCTCCTGCCGCCCTATGAACTAAAAACTAATCCAGTCATAGTTATTATCTTATTATCTTTGAAGGGAATCATGAAAGAATTGGTGTAATTCAGCTGCCTTGATTCTTATCTGCTGCATTGTATCTCTATATCTGACGGTAACCGTATCATCTTCCATGGTTTGTTTATCAATCGTCACTGCAAAAGGTGCTCCTATTTCTTCTAACCTTCTGTATCTTCTTCCTATTGATCCAGATTGATCATAGAAGACATCAAAATCTTTCTTCAGGTTAGAGTAAATCTTCTGTGCTTTTTGGTCTAATCCCTGTTTTGCCATCAGTGGAAGAACTCCAACCAATATCGGAGCAAGATATGGTTTTAGCTTTAATGCAACTCTGTCATCATGTTCCATATCTTCAAAATAAGAGTGTTCTAGGATTGCGTAAATGCTTCTATCTATCCCCATCGAAAGCTCGAAAATATGGGGCAAAATCCTAGTCTGATCTGAAGGATCAATCACCTCGAGATTGTGCTTGCTTACGGTGCTGTGTCCTTTGAGATCATAGTCTGAGCGATAGTTACATGCTACAAGCTCTAGCCATCCAATACTGGTCTCAACTTCATAATCAAATGCTGTCAAGGCATAGAATGCTTTTTCATCATTAGATAATCTCCTAAAACGAGTGCGCTTCATATCCAACCCAGTTCTTACATAGAATTCATTTAAAAGTGCAAGGTAATATGCAATTAATTTATTTGGTATTATTCCCCTTCTTATAGCCTCGTCTGCTGTTACTTCAGAAACTAATGATTGATCATAGAGCCTCAGAACGGAATCTTTAACTTCTTCAAAGTTTCGCAATTCATCCAGCTTGTTTGGATTACAAAATACTTCAATCTCTGCTTGATAGAATTCTCTTAGCCTAAGTAAGCTCTGCCTTGGAGCGATTTCATTTCTGAAACTTTTACCAACCTGAGCAATACCTAAGGGCAATTTACCACGCATAGTTTTGAAAACTCTGGGAAAATCCACAAATATTGTTTGACAGGTTTCTGGTCTAAGGTATGCCTCTTCTTCTGCAGGACCTACTCCAATTTTAAACATCATGTTAAATCGACTCACATTTCCAAATTGTCCATTACATTTTGGGCAGTTTAAGCTGTATTTTTTAATAATAGCATTTATGTCTTCATCAGCCTGTCTTTCGGATACATTTTCACCAGTTCTTTCTGTTATATATCTGTCAGCTCTGAAAGTGGAATTGCACTTAGTACATTTAATGATAGGGTCAGTAAAGTTATCAATATGCCCAGAAGCAACAAAGACGCTTTTGCTCATAATTTGGGAGCCATCTATTTCAATCATTCCATCGCGCCTTATGATCTCTTTTCTCCATAGATCAATGAATTTATTTTTCATATTGACCCCAACTGGACCATATTCCCAAAAACCTGCCGAAGCATCGGCGTAGATTTCGCAACTTGGAAAGTAAAATCCTCTTTCTAGCGCGAGTTTCATTATCTCATCATAATTGCTCATCTTATTCTTGTATAGCATCTATTTTCTATATGTCTTAAATCTATTGTATATGGTAATTGTCAGACTCATTCTTTTGATAAATGATGAATGTCAATTGATAGCTCGTTTAGTCTTTCTCTTACATATGGTTGCTTATAACTTATCCAGCACGGAATCATGAAAAAAGGTGCAAAAATATCTAAACACTACTGATTCGTATGCTGTATAATATATATGTACATATACATATATCTAGTTACCTTGTTCTCTTTCTTCGACATTCGTGTGATAACCTAGTAGATTTGCAACAACTTTCAAATTCTCTGGATCCCCTCTTATATCATTTATTGGTGTCTCCATTATTATTGGTAAATTCTTAATTTTGCTATGTCTTAATAGCGCAGCAACTCCTGTCAATCCAATTTTTCCCAGTCCAATATGTTCGTGACGATCGAGTCTAGAATCTATATCGCCTTTGGAATCATTGAGGTGTATTAATTTCAACTCCTTTAAACCTACTGCCCCATTGAAATGATCCAGATTTTTCTCGACTTGTATCTCGGTTCTCAAATCGTAACCGCATGAAAAAGCATGACAAGTATCTAAACATACTCCAATTTGTTTATGTTCCAGTCTATCTAAGATCAGTCTTATTTCCTCGAATTTGCTACCTATGCTATTTTTCTGACCTGCACTATTTTCAAGCAGTATCATGACTGGAGTAGTTCTTCCCTGTGCTGATCTATAATTATCAAAAGCGTAATTACAAGCTTTTACCACCTGATTGATTCCGCTTTCAACTCCCTTTCCAAGATGGCTGCCAAAATGAATTACAAGATAAGGAATTTCAAGCATGTTGCATCTATACACTTCTTCAGCCAAAATACTGACTGATTTTCTATATATTTCTCCATCCGGAGAAGACAAATTAGGTAGATATGGCATGTGGACTGCAACTGAACTTTGCTGAATGTTGCTGTTACATAACTTTGACTTGAAAAGTTTAACATCTTCTTTGTCCATTGGCTTGGCAGCCCACCCTTTAGGATTTCTAGTGAATATTTGAAAAGCGCTACAACCAATTTTCACCGCGTTGTCCACAGATTTTGATATTGCACCAGCAATTGAAACGTGAAATCCTACTTTATTCATAGATGAAGTGTTGGATTAAACTATCGTCAATTTAAAATATTATAAAATTGTACGATGGCATTTTTATTCTAGTTTGTCTTTGATACTTCGATGTCCATTTGGCTATCATAAAGCTAGGAACCGGTGATATCGCAAAGTATCCATTTCTAAGGGAAGCCTCAGATTACATTAGGGAAACTCAGTTTAATTTGGAAGAATTTAATCGACCAGAGATGAAGTATATTATTGATAGAGCAGCTGAAAAAATAGAGACAGAAGTAGCCAATGGAACGATATATGAAAAACTAGATAAATATGAAATTGAAATACTTACTTTTCTTGTTACAATTATAATAATAAAATCTATCAATATCGAATCCATACTACGTAAACATTCTCTGTTTGAGGCAATGAGAGTAGAAAAGTTTCTGACCGAAGATTTAAGAAAGGAAAAAAATGAGCAAAAGAAACGTCTTCTCCTATTCAAAATCTTTGGGGAGTTATTCAAAGTCCACGTTGATATTGATCCTATGGATAACAGACTGTTCAAAGTCAGGGTTACTGATTACTTAATGCGAGCGTCTCACTTCCATGAACAAGAATGGAAACTGATCAATAGATTAGTGCATGACGGTTATGTCTACCTTGATGCTGATGAAACGGTTAGGCTCATTAGAAGTGAATTGAGTACATTAATTCACGATAGGGTAAAGTCAATGACTCTATCAACACTACCGAGAGCAATTGAAGTAAAAGTAGATGAGCTGAAAGCTAAGCTTGTACCAAGGTATGAATATGAACACAGTATACATAAAACGACTGATTATGCTCCATGTATTAAACATGCATTAGAGCTAATGAACAGGGGAGAAAACCTTCCTCATTCTGCAAGGATAATGCTTGCAACATACATGTTGGCAATTGGAAAAAGTATAGATGAGATTATAATTCTATTCCATAATGCACCTGACTATAATGAAAAGGTTACTAGGTATCAAGTTGAACATCTTGCTGGCATTAGAGGGAGCCATACCAAATATTCTGTTCCTTCCTGTGAAAAGCTTCGAAGCGAAAATTTGTGCTTTGCAACTGAAAAATGTGCGGGAATAAGAAATCCAGTTCAATTTGGGAGAAATCATAAGAAGGAGAACTATGATCATAGCCGATAAATCTACAGACCAAAACATAATACTACTCAGGAATGCATTCAGAGAATATTATTTTAGATATAGCAAAATTCTCGAGACTCCAGAACATATTGAACGACATGAATTTGGGTATATGCAATTTGGCGCTGGGATGATCAGACACCTGTCGTTCAGAAACATTGGGGAACTTTTGGCAATATTGATAAAGGAAGTTCCTTCAGATGTCTACTGCTCAAATGCATATTATAGATTTCCTACATACACGATGCAAGAAAAGCAATGGATTGGGGCAGATCTTATTTTTGATATTGATGCGAAGGATTTACATTTACCTTGTGAGCCTACGCATTCATATTTTGTATGCACGAATTGTAGTGAGGTACAAAATAGCAGATTTGAATTATGTCCGTCCTGTAACACTGGAAAGCTCACTCAGACGTTGCTTCCATGCAACAAATGTAATTACGCTTTGAAGAAAGAAGTAAAGCACCTAGTCGATCTGTTAATGAATGATCTAGGCATTAAGGAAAAGTCTATTCATATCTATTTTTCGGGCAACAATGGATACCATATCCACGTTTTAGACAATGAGTTTTATCGGCTAGATTCACAAGCTAGGTCAGATATCGTAGGTTATCTGATGGGTAATGACATAATGGCAGAAAGTATTGGGGTAAGAAAAGCATCCTCCTCATCCTCCTCCTTATCTGTTGTGGATTTTTCAGTTAAATTTCCAAAGAGTGGGATGATTTACGGATGGCGACAAAGAATCGCCAGGAAGTTAGGAATAGATCAATCGCTGTCAATTTCCAAGATGGATAAAATAGTTCAACAAAAAGGAGGCTATAGTGGATTTAAGTCAGAGCTACTTAAGATGGCTAAAGAGATGGGTGTAAGAATCGATCCTCTAGTAACAATGGATGTTCATAGAGTGTTTAGAATGGCAGGTACACTTAACAGTAAAAGTGGGTTAACTAAGGTACTATGCAAAGAAATCGAATCATTTGATCCATCAACTGATGCATGTTTTTTGATGGATAAAGAAGTTAATGTCAGTGTAAAATCACCAATAAAGCTTAAATTAAAGGGTCAGTCATTCAGTCTAAAGAAACAAACAACAAAGTTACCTGCTTATGCAGCAATATATTTAATTTGTAAAAGACTTGCTCAAGTAATAGAATGAGATAACTAAAGAAGCTCTGAGATTTACTTTTGAGGTGAGTAGATAACAACGATAATAGGCGTATTCTTCCAAAAAATGTTTTGATAACTAAATAACACCACAAGTCCAGAATCCCAAACTGTTAGATTCAGTTAGTTATGAATTATAATTAATTCGATTATTTTAGTAATAATTAGGCTATAATATGATACTTATTGAATATAATAGGAGGAAGTTTTTATAAAGATGTTAGGTTAACGGATTATTGAATCTATATGTCTACAGAACACAGAATAGGAAAATTGAGTATTCTCTCAGCACTAGTATTGGTGGTGGCATCAGGTGCTATCACATTTGCATCAGTTTCAGTTTCAGCTCAGCAATCTGGCGGGACGCAGGTCTCAATAGTAGAAGGCGCATCCACAATGACTGACAAAGCATTTGATCCAAATCCAGTCAATGTCAAAGCAGGAGATACAATAACGTGGACTAATAAAGATAGTCAAATTCATACAGTGGTGTCAGGTACAGGGTCTAGTGATCCAGATGTGGGAAAAGCATTCGATTCATCACCCGGACTCAAAACATTACTGTCGCCAAATCAAACATTCTCACATAAATTTGATACTGCAGGAGAATTTCCTTACTTCTGTCAGCTTCATCCTACTATGGTAGGAAAGGTTGTTGTGTCTTAGAATTCTTGCCATAAAGGTCTCTGTTTGAAGGCTGCATAGTACAAAACATAGCTGAGAACGAAATCAAAAACAGTAATTGGCCTTATTTACAAGGCTATTTTTTATTTTTACTTATATTTATCTAGAGTAGATGCAATAACAGCAGAAGCAGGTTGATGCAAAATCTGAATATTGTAATAATAGAAAGCAACTATAATCAAAGTTAACGAAATCACGAGTGTAACAATAATAGTATATATTGTAATTTCATGAGTTGGTTTCAAGGATATACTACCTCAATCAACCCCATACTCAAGCCTGTTGTGACGATAATTTTAACGTTGAAGTTCCTCATGAAGTCGTGAGCTTTGTACTTTGAGACTTGATAAGAAGATGACCATCTAGATGAGCTTGCATTACATATTGTTGTTTGGTCTAATAATTTGAATATCTCTTAATTTGAGTTTATTCAATACCTCTGATTCAATTTTGCGTATGTTTAGTTTATTAGCTATATACAATAGCATGATTAAGACTTGACAATAGTTACAGTAACTGAGTTGTTTACAACCTACTACTTGTGTTAAACAAGCATATACTCGTTAATAGTTTAAGGGCTAGGGGTTGTTTAAAAATCATCTGTATTCAGTAATTTTCACCAATTTATCTGCCTCTTCCCCATTAGAACAGAGATATTAAAAAAGGCGGGTAAAATAATACTAGTAAAGATATTAATAATGATATAAATATGACTACGGCAGATGGTGGAGTAAAATCATTTGACAATACTTGTAATAGATAATCTCTCACCATTTACTCCAGATATACTGAATTGTCTAAATAATCTTGGTGCAATGTATATTTGTAAAAGATTTTCTGAAATAAATAATAGCAATGAAAACATTGAAAAGAACCATTATGATAAAGCAATATTATCTGGAAGGCCAAGGAGTTGCAGGGAGATCAATATTATAAATTCAAAGATCATAAAGCATTATTTTGAAAATGATACCCCTGTATTAGGAATATGTTATGGTGCAGAAATTATAGCTTTAACGCTTGGGGGATCAATCTTTAGAATGAATTGTAATGTTCAAGGTACAATATCTGTGACTGTATCAAAACCAAATAGATTGATAAATGATAGAAAATCAGTAAGTGTTTATGAAAGCCACAGATATTGCGTTTCAAGATTGCCCAAAGGCTTTGGATCGCTTGCAAGTTCCCAACACTGTGAAAATGAAATTTTTTCCCATAGAAAAAAGAAGATCTTCGGTGTACAATTTCATCCTGAAAAAAGTGGTGAGGATGGCATCATATTGTTATCAAACTTCATAAAACTCTGATATATCCTTTGAGTTAATAGAATAAGAATGATTTTTATTTCCATTGGACTATAAACATCTTCTTGCACTCTGAATCAGAACATTCTATTACTTTGCCATTACTTAGTGAGAAGGATGAAAGTATTACCCTGCCATTAGTAATTAATGTGGTTACAAGGTATTGGGGTGAAGAGATTCCCTTAGATAATGGAGTTGCAGTAAAGAATTATTCTGGACTCAAGGGACCTATAATGATAGAGGGAATAGACCGAGCTGAAAAAAGTGGCTTTGTTTCATATATTTATGAGGGTTCTATGAGAGATCTCAAGAAAAGAGTGGACCAAGGAATCCCACCAATAGTTATAACTCCAGGTATTCACGAAACTATACAACATGCAACTATTATTTGCGGTTATAACCCAGAGGAACGTAGACTCCTCACTTATGTTCCACAACCTGATACAGTAGGTGCAATTCCTGAAGTAAAATTTGAGCAGGATTGGAAACAAGATGGCATGGTTACGCTAATACTGATTCCAAAAGATATGGGACATCTGTTCAAAAATGAGGATCTAAGATTTAAAGACTCAAATAGAATTTGTTTTGAAGCAGAAAGATTGCATCATCAAGGGAATAGTTATGGTGCCATAGATAAATTGCGTAAAGCAGTTGAAATTGACAGTGAAAATCCTCAGGCGTGGTGTTTACTAGGAGGTGTATATAATGAACTTAACTCTGAGGAGGCAGTCTTATGTTATGAAAAAACAATCAAGATTAATCAAAATTATTACCTTGCTTATCGTGGTCTTGGAAATTATTATTTAAAAAAGAAGGATTATACCCTTGCTGAAGCATATTATACAAAAGCAATTGAAATCAACCCTTATAGATTTGGACCAATATATAAAAATCGAGCGGTTGCGCGATTGCAACTTAATAATAATCCAGGGGCCAAAGAGGATCTGATAAAGTACCTTGAACAAACACCTAATGCGGGAGACCGAACAAACGTAAAAGATGCATTAGATCAGCTTTAAAAATCTAATCAACCTTAAACCACATCATCATTTGCATTTGATGTATATATATAAATATATGCCTTCATTTCTAGTCTCAGAAGGAGTATAAGCAAGTTAAATACGATTGAGGTCGTAAAGTCTATTATTGGTATTATTAATATTATAACACAGTGGGAAAAAAGGAGAGAACTCTATAGGTAGCTATGATCATATGAAAACAATAGGCTTAATTAATAAGAATACGGATCATTCTAAGAATATTCTAATAGTTTTTCCATCTGCTTTCTCAGCAAACAAAATGGATGAACTAAAGTCTCTCATAAGTAAAAAGCTTCAGTTAAGCAATATTACGGTGAGTAAAATCGTTAATGAAGAAATATGTATTGCCTTTGAGGTTGCAGATGTTGTAGAAGCGGCAGCAATCACATCTGAAATGTTCGGTATAGACAAGGTTGCTATTGCAAAACGCATCAAAAATGAATTCAATGACGTTGTAAATGAAATTGTTAATATCGGAAAGCAAATAATATTGCCAGGAGAAAAATTTTTTGTTAAAGTTTGTACTAGTGATAGTGCGAAAAAAAAAATAAGCTACGTTGGAAGAGATATAGAATTTGCCTCTGTAGGTAATCTTGTAGCAGAGCTCTCCCATCTAAGAGCAACACCAGTGAAAAATGAACTTGGAGCTGATAAAATAATTTTGGCATATGTTAGCAAGGATTCAGCATATGTATGTCTTCAAATAGATAAAGCCCTTGGAGGTTTACCATTTGGCTACCAAAACAAGAAAGTAACATGTGGTATACATAATATTCTGTCGCTTGTGTCTTGTATGTTATCTATGAAATGTGGTTTTATACCTGAGCCCTTTATTCTGTACACAAATGAATACGATCTTAAAGAAAACGCAAAGATGTTTGGTCATATAGCATACAAGATGGCAATCAAAAAACATACAATTCGAATAATGCATATCGATATTCCAGATAGATATGATGATAATATAAAATTCATGCTACAAGAGAGTATATCTGCTAGGATTTCAACTCTTTTACCGGGAAAGCGATTAGTTTTACCGTTAAGCGCAGCAATTCATCCTCCATGGTTTGTAGAAGAAGTTACAGATAAAATTGTACATGCAAGGAAGATCTACTGGATGCCACTTGTGCTCTTAACTACTGGCATATATCATGAAGCGATGGATATGGGGTTAAAAGATAAAACGATGCTAATTGATGTTCTGATCAATAACATGACTTTTACAAAGATTGAGTATAAAAAATATCAACGTATGATTGATACTTCATCTAAAGTTGCACTTAAGAATATGAAAACTATTTCATTAAATGTAGGACCGAATTATCTCCACAACATTATCGATTCCGTTTAGTTTTTCAGTTAATGTCCTTAATTCATTTGCATTTCTTTGATATTTGGAATCACCTAGTATTTGGTGAATTGCAACAGCAACTTGACTAGCATTCAATTGTTTTGATTTTAACATAAGACCTAGACCAATTTTAGCGATCTTCTCAGAATTACCTAGTTGTTCAGCATGATTTTCTATAGGTATCGTGATAATGGGTTTGCCAAATCGAATAGCCTGAGATATTGCTACATGTCCACCACGCAATACTATCAAATTACTCATAGCAAAGATTTCATCTCGCACAGGGCACCATTCATAGTACCATCCTAATCCTGAGAGTTTTTTAGGTTCAGGATTTCCTTTTGGTTTCCCTTCAGAAATTATATATTGGATATTATCGTGAAGTTGTTTGCAAGCGTTTACTGCAATTCTAATGATTGGCATGCGGGTTTCTAAAGGTCCACTAACATGAATAAATACAATTGGTTTGGATCTGTCTAAACCAAGATAATTTGCTACTTTGCTGATATGTTCCCGTGTCACATATGATTTTGGTGTGATAAAACCCACGTAATTTAATTTCCGTGCCACAGAGTTCGTATCCCAGACATTGTGGGATGCTATTGTATATGGGGGAGGCAGATCAGGTACTAGAATTCTATCTGCTAATGTCCACATGATGCCAAGAATTTCGCCGGTTATCTTTTCAAATACCCTAGATATCCAGAATTCCCGAAGTCGTGGAGAGAGTAAAAGTTTAACTTGATTCAAAATCACTATAGATGGTATTCCTAAAAATTTAGCTGCTATGACTGGTGATAGTCTTGAATCTGAAACTATGATATTTGGTCTATATTCTATCATGTTATGAGCCTCTCTATTAATCTGCCTTAGAAAATTCGTAAACCATTTGGGAATATTTGAAATACTGTACTTTATTGAAAATTCGCCTTCAATATTCCATGAGAACTCAACGGGAGGAACTATTACACAATCGTAGCCATGCATGCGGATATACATTTCTGCTTCTCCAAAGGAGGAAAACCTAGAAAATACTCCCAAATTCCGAAGTATATTTGCTATCATAACTAGTCGGCTTGCATGACCAAGGCCAACTCCATAAGGTGTAAGGTAAGCTTTTGCCAAGTTATGAAATTGTAAAAAAGGCCTTACTATATATTGCTAAGGAGTGCCGAGATAGATATCTTATGTAGACTTAAGGAATAATAATGTCACATCATTATGATTTTGTATTCGCAAACTATTTGCGTCCGTAGGTGATGTGCAAATAAAAATATGCATAAAAAATAAAAATGTAATATTGATTTTATAGGATTTATGAAACTAGGTAGCAGACTAGTCAAAAATTAGTACTGTGTATTAGGCAGGCCAATTAAAAACATGAGTTATTTTATCTTTACTTTGTTAATTTTTACTTTGTCATTTATATGCCGCATTCTGAAAAAATATTATAATAAGTGTATCATATGCATCAATTAATACCCTTTTGTATAATCACATGCTACTCTAACTTTACCAAATGGAATCAATAACTATTGTAACTATTGTATAGCGATATTCTATAGCTAAAGATCAACTTTTTTTACATTTCCATTAGGCTCGAACTCCTTATATATGATGGCTCCAAATTTGTATAGTTGTGATTCTGGCATAAGCCAAGCATCAAGCGGAGCGCCAGCCTTGTAGCATATGTTTGCAAGATACTCATCAATATCCCAATTCAACTCCACAGGAACTTGGGGAAGGAGTAATCCTGAGCCATACTTACATTTTAATATCAAACCATCTCTTCCGATTTTAATGTGATTCTTGTAATCTTTTGGATTCTGCACCTCTATCTTCTCTGGTGGCGAGAGAACACTGACTTCAAAAATTATATTTTCAATATCCTCTTTACTTATCGGCTCAAATCTAGGATCCTGTGAGGCCGCAGCTATAGCAGCTTCGATTACTGATTGATAGAGTGTTTTTTCAGCAAGTGGAAAGCCTACACATCCACGCAGATACTCTTTGTTATTGCTTAGGTAATTTAAAGTAACAAATACTCCAGCCTTTTGAGAAAGTCCATATAAATTATCGGCATTAATGACGACTGACTCATTAAGATATTTTTCAACTGCTTTTCTAGCTAGCTTAACTAATTTCTCTCCGTATATCTCAGACATAAATGTGACCTATATGTGATTACACATATGTGCAAAACTTAATTTAAAATTATATAATAATAATAATGATGTCTTGAATGTTAATTAAGCCATCAATTACCTCTACGAGACAAAGGAGAGACTTAGATAAATGAACCTTTGAGTTTACCTGATAGGGAAATCTCTAATACAATTTGTTATATAATATAATTCAATTATCAAAAATAAATTGAATGATAAGTTATGTTTGATCCAGGTCTTTTATAAATTCTATCTAATTATTGGCGTTTTCTTATCAAAACCACCAGATCCAAATTTGCAGTAAAAGCACTGATCTGATTGCATATAAGGTATTTGCTGAATTACTACTGCACCGATTTTGAGCGCAATTTTAGTCATTATCCTATATTTCAAAGGCATTGAAGGAACAACCTCCTTAAAATAAACCTTATAATGATCTGGACACAGTTTGAGGCTGATCTGGGCTTTCTGTCTATGATCAGGACTGATATCTTTGTTATTGTTACTTATGGCCTTGGCTATATTAATCTGTTCACGAATATATTCATGTTTTGGACAAGGGCAATCTTTACCCTGAGGATGCTTATATGCGGGGACATTCCTCCAATTAAACTCTGGGAAGTCCTTCTCAAAATCGTCCATATGAAGGTCACTATACTTACAGTGTAGTATCATATAAAGATGTAGCAAGTTCATAGCAACCTTACTTATGATTCCACATCACAGATACAATTAATCTCTTTAAATAACAAAAAAATATATCTATCTTCTGTTATCTAACAAATCACAATCGACGTGGCACGGGACCAACATATTAATGGAAGCAGCAATGCAGCAGCAGCTGCTGCTACTACAACTGCAGCAAGAAATAATAATACTAGGGTACAGAATGTGAATTCAGCTGATTCTAACCTAAAGACTCTTTTAGACTTCAAAAAAGCTCTCTTGGAAGAGCAGAAAACAACCGATCAAAGGATTCAGGAGATCAATAATAAAATTGAATCCACTAAGATGCAAATCGATGAGGAGCGAACCCAATTAGATGAAATGCGTAATAAGCTAAAGCAAATTAACGAACAAAAAGATACGGAATATACTAAATTCATGGAGCTAAAGAAAAGCCTTATCGATATCAGGGATGAAATGAAGAAGACTATTGATGATAAGGCAGGATCCTCTGCAACATCAAAATCGCGCAAGGATAGGTTTGACTTTGCAAATTTGAGCAAGAATTTGGAACAGATTGAACGTGATATCCAGACTAAGAAATTGTCAAAGGACGAAGAACGAAAACTGGTTGCAAGATCAAAAGAAATAGCCACCAAATTGCATGGTTTGAAGATCATCCACAAGAAAGAAGAGCACTATAGAAGAATTTCTTCCCAATATGATGCACTTAAAACTAAGATGAATAGCATTTTTGATCAAAAAAATGAATTTGGGAATAAGATTGGTGCATTAAAATCTAGCCTTGATTCATTATTGAATCTGCGTGAAGAATTATATGAAGAACGAAGAAAAGAAATTCATGGAATAAGAGAAATTGCAGCAAAATTAGAAATGGTAGATACTCAACTAAATGCAATTGAATTTAGAAGGTCAAGAATACAATACAGTGAGCATAGGCAAAGAAGACAAAAGGAAGCTGATGAAAAGCGCACTTCACGATATGAAGTATCGCAGGAGAGGACAAAACGCAACAAAGAAAATCAAGAAAGGTGGAACACTTTAAAGGAAGTTGCGCTAAAAAAGATGTCAAATGGTGAAAAATTAACCTTTGATGAGATGAAACTGATTTTTGGAGATAGTGGACCTGAATAACATGATAACATTATATGAAATCCTTAATATGGCAAAAGTTTTAGTTGAAACAATCCAAAGTACAACCACGAGGCGGCAATGATGATGGTTTAGTAAGAAGAGCATTATAGCGGCAAGCATGATAGTCAGAATATTAGTATGTTATACGATTTCTAAAATAGCCACTTTATCTGCGCTTCACTCCAAGAATCTACCTTATTTAGTACAATTTACAGAGATCGTCGCTATTTCTAAGTGCTACTAAGTGGACACTTGTCATTTTAAAGACAGGATTTATCATACTCTCCATAGAACTTGAATTAAACTCTTATTCCAGTTGAATTTGTATCTTTGGCTTTGGCTATGGATTCAGCTGTTGCATTCTTTTGAACTGCTGTACTGATTGGAAAAGCATCAGCAGACGTACTGTTATTGATATTGGTATTTGCAGAATCTTTTATGTTATGCACAGCTACCAACGAAGTGCGGTATGGCGACGATAATGTCGCTATGGTTGAAACCAGAAATACTGCAAGCGTTCATGTGACAATCCTGACATTATTGTACTGTATTTTCTTATGAATATCTTTGGGAACCATATGTCTATAATGAAATATAAAATAAATGGTTACAAGCTATGTGCAACTATTTGTGGTACGATTTGTATTGATTGTTTTAAATTAGTGAAGTGCAAACCAGTTCTTCCTTTACAAGAGTAGGTGATTCTGCGAAGGACTATTGAAAAATATTATCTCTTCTTCTTTATTGCAAAGTAATCTTTATAGTAACGCCTAGGGTTGTACTTATGAGACCCCAAATTTGCAGCATATCCTTTGTTATTGCTGTAATAGAGATCATTGTTCTTGGGGTGCTTTGTTTTATCATCGGGATTTATTTTTCTTGTTCTCACTTGATCTTCCGTAGCAAACTGTTTTGTTAATTGCCATCTATAAATAAACTTGCCAGCTATTATAGTACCCACAATAACAGCCCAAACCCAAAGTGGAGGATTTTCCAACCTATTATACGCCGTCTATATTAAGTAGATCATAATCAAATATCAAGCTTAGCAATATAAGCATTGTATTTCTTCATGTCATGTTCTTGATATTGACAAATTCATTTCCACAGTAGCATATAGTCTCATTATCAAGCATGAAAAATTCTATAATGCTTAACGTTGAACTTGTATTATTATTCTCATTCTCATAGTTATTCAAGGAATTTTTGATTCTTGTACAAGGATCTTCGCACACTGTAGTTACATTTTCATATTATTCGAGTATTCTTTTAGTTCAAATTGGGTTACCGCATGAATATATAAAAACGAAATATTACATAAATGGCAGTATAGTTCACGATAATGATAGCGATTATCTTTAATAGTTGATGATAGGACCACATACCTGGATTTATGACAAGTAGGACAACCGCACAATCTTTTGTTTAGTTTTGTTTTGTTATTGTTGCCGTGGTCTATCTGCATTATCTTTGCTTACCTAAAAAGTTGTGATCATCCTATTAAGAGAATGCGCTAATTATGCACGATATTAGTTTAGCAAATATCATTAGTATATGTTTTATAGCAAGGTGTTTAATCGAGATCTAATCTTAGACAATAAATAAAGTCACTTTTTATATTTGCTATACGGGAATTAAAAGTATATATCTATATATATAATAATACAAATTTTATATTTTGTTACAGCTATATTCTACTTGGTATGCAAAGCAGTACCAGCAGCGAAGTAATGGGTAAGGAAGCAGAACTGCAAGTTAGGCTTCCAAACGGCGGGATAAAATGTACTGCATGTGCTAGGTTATGTGAAATCCCAGAAGGTAAAACCGGTTTATATGGTATTAGAGGAGTTACAAATAACAATTTGTATTTGTATGTGTATGGCAGAGTTATGCAGGGCACATTGATCCAATAGAAAAAACCTGTGACACACTATAGACAGGGTTCATCTATTTATTCTGTTGCAACAAAAGGTTGTAATTGGCTATGCAAATATTGCCAAAATTACGATATATCCCAGCGGCGCAAGATAGAAGGTATTGGAACGACACCAAAAGAAGTTGTAAATACGGCAATGAGCTATGGTGCACATGGGATTGCATATACATACAACGAACCTTCTATTTTTATTGAATTTGTAGTGGTAAACAAGAGTTTGTAAGACAATACATAGGAATTCCATCAGCTGATCCAATTTTTCAAACACTAAAAGAGATAAGAGATAAGACATTCATTCGTTCATACAGAAATTACAGACCTCACAGTTCCCCAAGTAGGAGATGACCTAGAAGCTGCAAAAAAGCTATGCAAATTTGTATATGATGAATTAGGCCCTGACACTCCGATTCACTTCTTCAGGTTCAGTCCAGATTACAAGATGATGGAATTTGGTCTGACACCAGTCGAAACTTTGGAGAAGCTTCATGCTATTGCAAAAGAGCAAGGCTTGAAGTACGCCTATCTTGGCAATGTTCCAAGCCATCCATTAGAACATACTTTTATTTTCCTGAATGCAAAAGCATTGCCATAGAACGTTATGGATATAGCATAGGATCATGGAACCTAGATCACAATAACTGTTGTAACAATTGTGGTTATCCTATTCCAATAATAGGAAAGCTTAACAGAGCTAGTAGAAGGAATTTATTTCAGATCATTCAGTGATGAGATCCTTTTTCTAATAGAATTGTCAATGCGATTGCTATTCATTGGTCCTAATCTAATTACTGCTTTCTTAACTTCAGATTAACTACGTAAAGCAGGTCTAAAAAGACTTAAGCCAAATAGCGATGGCTAAGCGATGTCTTGAAAGTATAAATGATGAAACAATACTATTCTCCAAGGCGGTTCGCTTCTATTCAAGATTCAAAAATTCCAAAATTCCAAAAAAGCAGTGTGATTACTGTTAAAAAAAATTTATGTTCTTATTTTCGGAGAGTATGTATACACACCACAAATCGCAACGCACTAACTCATTTTTGTCCGTAATAAATAATTAACATGTACAATGATGTATCTGACGTTTTATGTTGTCAAAGAATTTGTTATAAGTTTACTGACTAATCAATCTCTAATTAGTTAACTAAGCAGTATTAATAGCTAGATAATAATGCTTTTTTATGACATATACTACCAACAAAAAGTCTACAGCTATTATGGTCGCGGTCTCAGTAATAGCATTAGCACTTGCTACAACAACTAGCTTTAACCATTCTTATACAGTGTTTGGAGCTTCAAAGAAAACCGGTAGTGGCGGTACTGGCCATAGTAATGGTGTTACCACACTTGGCAGCATTTCTTCACCATCTTCTTCAACTGCTACTGATACTGCTACTCATAGTTCTAAAATTCTAACCAAAAAGCAGATAAGCTCACTTATGAGTTGTATAAACACAGCAAACAAGTCAGAAGGTCTTACTCATAAAGTAGTTACAAGCTGTCTTGATATCGCCAAGGGTAAAACGCCTACCCCTACTGCTTCTGCTACTCACACTGCTAGCATAAGTAATCCATCATTAATAACGCCATTAGCAGTCAGTCCCAAATCGAAGTCATAACCAGAAACAACATCGTCTTTATTTTATTTTGAAATCTTTTCATTTCTTTTAGAAGATGTAAATAGAACATCACACTAAAAATAATGTTGCATGAACAAATATGACTAGTTATACTGGAATTGGTTGCACTCATATTTTCGGTGCTATTCTTTTATTTTACAGACATCCTGCCGGCGAATATAGAGAATCGAGAAATGAATATTGTTATATCATTATCTATTGGACTTTTGATCCTGGTAGTAGACAAGAGACAAGATCGTCATATTAACGAAATAATCAACACTCAGCACAAAACGACCCATGAAATACATAAAATGATTCAGGAACAAATGAGTATAATCAAGGAGACACATAAAGGAAGTTCTGATCATAACAAAGCAGGGATTATTTAATGGGAGATGATAATAGCGAACATGAAAAGAAGAATAATAACACTAAATAGGAGTGAGTCCGCCTTCTTTTCCTTTAGCTTTTGATAATACATCGAGTGCTAAAGACGACAAATTTGGAAAAATATATCTTAAGTTTATGAGAGTGGGTATCTCCTATATTGAAGTCTAGTTAAATTATAAAATATTACTATTACCGTACCGTACTTGTACTACCTATTATATCTATAACTTTAGCATCCTTGTTAAATTGAATTGATAAAGTTCTTGTTGTTTTGCTATTAGCTGTCTCTCTAAAGGTTGCATCTTTACCATCTACATGTACTCTAAAT
>JBKOWU010000232.1:0-9446 GCA_046724555.1 Thermoproteota archaeon
TCACTAGAATTAAGGCAGTAGAATATTACCTAAAGAAAACTGGTGATGTTCCATGTAACGTTAAATTCATAGTAGAAGGAGAAGAGGAAATTGGGAGTGTACATATAGAACAGTATCTCAATAAGTATAGAGACAAATTCAATTGCGATGGAGTGATATGGGAGTTTGGTTATGTTGACGGAAATGGCAGACCAATTATCAGCCTTGGAATGAAGGGCCTGCTTTATGTAGAGTTGATAGCAAAAGGTCCATCTAGAGATGCTCATTCCAGTCTTGCAGTCTTAATCGAAAATCCTGCCTGGCGCCTTATAGGAGCCTTAAATACTCTAAGAGACGATGAAGGTAAAATTCTAATTAGGGACTGGTATGAAGATGCAACGCCATTTACTCCGGAAGAACTTAGTATGCTATCTAGAGACTCTTTCGATGACCATGAATTTAAAAAGGAATATCAAATACATACATTCGTAAACAACGTTGCTGGGATAGATGCTATTAAAGCACTTGTTGGAATGGCAACATGCAATATTGCAGGCCTGGCCGCAGGTTATATCGGTGAGGGAGCAAAAACAGTTCTGCCTGCTATAGCTACTGCTAAGTTAGATTTCAGACTCGTTCCGAATATGATACCGGAAAAGCAGTTCTCACGACTCAAAGATCATCTAAGGGAAAATGGATTTGGTAATGACATTGAAGCAAGACTTATCCATGGTGAAGCAGCTGTCAGAACATCAACTAGCGATCCTTTTGTAGGGCAGGTTGAAGAATCCACAAATGAAATTTTTGATTCCTCTATTATCAGCATATCATCTGCTGGTACAGGGCCGATGTATCCATTCGTTAAGATTCTTAATGTACCATGCATTTCAGTAGGCAGTACCTACATATTCTCAAGAATCCATTCCCCAAATGAATTTGCTAGGATTGATTTACTAAATAAAACTACAAAGTGTATGGGTCGTATAATGGAGAAGTTTGCAAAATCGAATTAATGTGTAATTGTGAGCCGTTTATAGTATAACAGTACATTAACTATGATGCATATTCATTTATATTATATGGGATGTTTTGGCATTAATCGCATTGGTGAAAGAAAAATTTGCTGATGAATTATAGAATAATGACCATAGTTTTAACTTTTTCTGCAGCTGTAAGTATTTTTTTTTCGTTATCTGAGCAGCAAAAGCAACAAAACGTATTAGGACAACTTCAGCAACAGCAGCAAGAGAAAGAGAAAGATAGTAGTAGTTCCATCAGTCATATGAATAAATCAATAGTAGTCGCTTTTACTCAAGCATTTAACAATCGTAACATTACAGCACTAGATAAACTGGTATCGGTAAATGAAATTGAACATAATTTACTAGCATATCAAGGCTTACATGGAGTCAAACAATATTTCAGCGATCTAATGACTGCATTTCCTGACCTTCATATCACGATAGACCACATTATAGCAGATGGAAATAATGTGGTAGTATTTACTAATACCACTGGTACGCCAGCACAACCGCTCATATCTGCTGCCCGCATTCCTATATCTGGAAAAAATATTTCGTTTAAGACTGCAGATCTTTATAGAATAGCAGATAATAAAATTGCAGAACATTGGGATATAATAGAAAACGTAAAAATGCTGCAGAGCCTTGGATTGATCAAGTCCATGAGCCAAAAAATTTTACCTACGAATAACAAATGAAATAATTCTTTAGACAAAAGGAAAGGAGCAATGATCATCATTATAGTATACTTTCTTTTCTATCATGTTGAATTTTCACAATAACATAATTGCTGATGATGATTGTGTATATGGATGTAATTGGTTCCATCAAATTATTTATGTCATTTCACTCTATTGTACTCTGTGTTTCAGTTATGTTATCCGAAATATGTGGAAGTCCTAGCAATGTTTCTAAACATCGCAGATTGATTAGAACTGAAACCTAGCGAAAGAATATTGCGTAGAATTATATGCAAATATGGAAGCTTTTTCATCTGTGATCTATATCCATCAAGAAAAGCCTTCTCTATCATATCATATTGAAATCTTTCAAAATCTATAATACTTGCTAGAAATGAGCCTATATCCATACTTCGAGAAAAAATCGAATCTTCTCTCTGTATAAATGCTAAATCTGTTCTAACAATTAAATTGTCTAATGTTACAAGATAATTTTGTGATTTGTTATCTATAAACACATAACCTGCTTTGTGTAATTTACCAGTTAATGTTCCTGCTTGGAAAGCTAATGAATCAAGTCCGCCATTAGAAAGAGCTCTAAAGAGATTACCTCCTTCCAGATATTCTTCAACAATAGTGTCATCAGAAATTGAAATTAGACGAGGGGTGGGAATTCCTAACTGTCTCAAATTTATTCTAGTTTCATATCCTTCATTCTTCAACATGGTTTTTCCAGCAAGCGGCGGTGAGGAAGGGTGTACCAGAAGAACCGAAATTAATGTATATGCTAGTATTAGGAGATACTCATGAAAATCCTTTGTTGATTTATTACGTTTGACGACAACTTTCTGTCCGTTTATCTCTTTTATAGTTATGTCTCTTTGCCAGTTGATGAAATACAACTATAAATTTTAAGATATGATAGTGGGTATATGTAGATATGGTATTGAAGGTACACAACGGTTATAAAAATGCTAGAACGTTCTTCACTTCTAATAATGCCACTAATTATGATTCTATAGTCCGCTTCACCACATTTGGCCAGGATTATGTTTGGAAAAATCAAATTGTAAAGATGATCGGCAAAAGATGTCTAGTTCTTGATCTTGCATGCGGAACGGGTATTCTCTCTTCTATGTTTATCGATAATGCTGATATTACAAGGGTGATTGGCATTGATCTAGAATTTAATTATTTAAAGGTCGCAAAAAGCAAAAGAAAAAATTTACTACTTATTAATGGGACTGCAGAAATGTTGCCATATAAAAATGAGTGTTTCGACTCGATTGTGTCCTCTTATCTAGCTAAATATGTGGACGTCAAAATAGTTGTAGATGAATGCTGGCGTACTCTCAAACATGATGGCACCGTGCTATTCCATGATTTTACTTACCCTACACATAAGCTATTCCAAAGTTTCTGGAACATGTATTTTGTGATTCTTAGGATAACAGGCTACGCCGCCAAACCGTGGCTGACTGTATTTAACGAGCTAGATGAGTTGGTAAAGACTAGCGAATGGGTCGAACTTACAATAGATTCTCTTAAGCAGAGAGGATTTAAAAATGTGTTTTGCAAATACTATACACTTGGGACGGCTGCAATCATTTTTGCGAGAAAACCATGAATGACGATACTCGCTTAAAGGAATGGTTTGTACCAAAATTCGGTCCTGTCAGGTTCCGGGCTTTTGTGGGCTTGCTTTTCATTCCTTATACCGGGATGTGTATTTCATTTGTAATGATTGGTTCTATTTTACCAAACGTAATACTATGGGATAGAGTAGGTGCAATTGCTCTTATATACATATTAGCCCTTGGGGTATCTGCTCATGCTGCGGATGGTCTTGGTTCACGGAATGTAAAGCCTTGGGGAAGATATTTTAGTAATAAGCAGTTATGGATGCTGATAATAATACCTTTAGTAACGGCATATTCTATTGGATTTTATTATATGATATTCTACGTGCCTTTATTATGGATAATAGCCATCTCAGAAGGATTTTTTGTTTTTGTATATAATTTGGAGTTATTTAATGGATATTTTCATAATGATTTGTGGTTCGCAGTTTCCTGGGGAGTATTACCTTTATTAGCTGGATTCATAATACAGACTAATTCTATTGATATTATGCCAGTATCCTTATCTGTCATTACCGGTCTTGTTAGTTATGTAGAAATAAAAATATCTAGACCTTATAAAGACCTGAAAAGACTGTCGCAGGACGAACACCGTGAGAAAAGACTAGAAATGTGGCTTAAAATAATCAGTTTAGGAACCATAGCATTTGCTACCGCATCAATCATTTGCCGTCTACTTTTCGATCATTTTGTTAATATTTGAAATATTCATTTGAGATTAAATGGTTGTAGTCATTCCGATTGACACGAACGATTTTGGCATCCATATGCTACAAAGGATTTCTGATCTTGAAAGTACTTCAAATATCAAACTTAGCTTATTTGAAAAAATTCTCTTAGCAGAAACTGGCACTTTAGAGCAGGTTCTGACTATATTAACAAATTCTGAAGTAGCCGTAAAAATTTTGAAACAAAAGGAATATCATAAATCAATAAAAAGAGTAGCAAGAATTATCAACAAAAAAACAGGTGAAAATTTAGTTTACGCAACTTCAAATATTGTTTATAGTAATTTACCAGAAGAAATAATAATACAGATAAAACAAAAACATCTGAGCATAGGAAGCATTATAAAAAACTATCAACTTGAGACATTCAGGAAGATTCTTAAAATAGGATACAATTCTAGAACAAGGGCCGTTTTCAGGATATATCATATTATCTATAAGGGAGAAGTTATCTTCAAAATTAAGGAAGTTTTCCTCCTGGATGCACGAATTAATCATAATTCCTTAAACTTTGGCTGAAAGTGCTGTCTTTTTTTATAGTGTGGCTATTAGGGCAATACTAAATACTAAATACCATCTTTCACTCCAGCCCAATCAAACAATGCTTGTATTTAATAAATATCCAAATCTACTTTGATTTTTCATGTCTGTATTGCACGTCTAGACGCATATGCATATCTTATATGGCGTTTTACTTCAAGTGTTTTGAAGCGGCGGCTGCAATAGCTGTATGGGAATCTTCGTTTTACATCTTTTTGTGATTGCAATTTTGTAACATTTTTTGCTGTTGAATGTTATTAAGATCAGATACTAACTTTACAACTTACAATGGAAGTGATGATAAAATAACCGGGGAAATACCCAGTGTGTTAACAGCTTTTTCAGGTTCACTGCAAATCCTTCGATTCTATGCTATTCCTATCAAGACTGCAGACTAAAGTCAATTACGAAAAGTCATCGGAAGTGGCGCCATATGGTTTGATTCATCTTAACATTTTGAAATTAAATCTATGGATGAAATAGCAGAACTAGAATATTTTATAATCAAATACATTGAACGATTTGGATTTGATTCAGCTGTAGGAACTGGTAAAAATAAGCCTAATCCACAGATTAGGTTCGTACCCAATCTTAAAGATGACTATGGTCATAACAAAAGACAAATAGTTAGATATGTTTAGCTAAAAAGAGTGTTATCAACGACCATATAGTATGAAAAAGGAGAGAATAATTATAATTTCCCAACTTCATAATTAAAGCTTCAACCGTTGCAATTTGCTAATTGTATAACTTTTTATACTATAAAATTATGGTTAAACCGTGCAGGAAGAGGGAGAAAATAACCATCCGGATAACAATGGTATTGTATGTGAATACTGTGGTAAGGAGTTTGACAGCTCTAGTGAATTCAAGTTACATTTGGAGCAGGTACACACAAGTAGTGATACGTTTCATTAAATTTTGATACTATTACGTATGCAGATAAGATAAGAGATATAATATAATTCACTCCATGTATATTATGAATCAAATACAATTGATAAATATTTATACCTTATTAAATAGTCGATAAACGTCATATTCTCTGTTATTTGAACTATGGTAGAGGGTAATTTGAAGCAAAATGATAATAATAATCAGGAGAAAGGACGACAAACAGGACAGCAACAATTAGTCCTCCATGGCAACGCCTATGATAACCTCGTTAACGCGTACGTACGTGAATAGCTCCGTTGCATGTAACTTGTCTCTAATAAAAAGAAAGTAAGAAAAGCAATATCCAGGCGACTACAACTATTACACTTGTTAGATAGACTTGCGTAGCAGTACGTTCTTAGCTCCTCTCATGTTTTGTCTTTGATAATTGAAGCTCTTTTCATATTCTATTTTGAAATTGTATGAACGGAGTAACTCCATTATTGGTTTGTATAGATGGGATATACCATGAATTTCTATGAGGATTGAAATATCTTTGCTATTGGATAGTGTGTTATGAGCTCCTTTTAGAACATCAAGCTCTGCTCCTTCAACATCGATTTTTATCCAATTGACCTGCTTTATTCCATTTCGTTGCAACAAATTATCCAGTGTATTAACCTGCACATCCACAGTTTTTTCCGTAGATGGATATTTTTGAATTTTTCCCGACAAAATAGTATCATAATCTGCCAGTGCCATTTGTGCTTCTATACAGTATGCAATACAATTCAAAGCTTTGACGTTAGTTAAGTTATTCAACCCTAAGTTACGGCTTAGCATCTCAAAATTGTTAGGGTCGGCTTCAATGGCAACTACCTTTCCTTTCGGTCCAACACACTTTGAACTGATAATTGAATAAAGACCTATATGTGCACCAACATCTACAACAATATCGCCATTTTTAGGAGCAAACCATTCTAGCAAATCATGTTCATGTCCTGTCATTATTGCAAAATCATTGAAGTTATCTTTGGTTCGACAGTAAGCCTGGTAGCCATATTTGGGTACATTAACTTTGAATAATAGATTATCCAATCGCAATATCTTTACAGATCTACGGAAGAAACCTTTGAAACTAAAATCTCCTTTTTTGTTTCCTAAAATTAACATCCTTGCAGCTCTTGCGACTGGATAAATATTTTTCAAGCAGAATAAGACAAATTGGTCTCTCTTAGTCACACCTTGAGTTTCATACAGAAGCAAAACATCAACGCTTGGATCTCGTTTGGCTTGAAATTTTGACCTCTGAAGTGTTAACATACATTGCTCTTTACGATAGCTTATAATACGATTTCCCCACATACTGCTATGCCAATATGACATAACAGTGAATCAATACGATAGAAAAATAACATTAGTGTTTTTAGGTGATTAAAGCTAGATAAGAAGGAGAAGTCCTAGTTGCCAGCATGAATGTGTATGCAATGAATCAACGACTGCGCTCTTCTTCCATAAAGGCTATAACGAAAGACAAGAAGATAAGTAGTGCCAGTAATGCTTCTTCATTATTTTCTGGCTCATCTCAGTATACTTTCAACTGCATGTGCTAGTTGTTCTTCGTCATTAGGCTTTGTACTCGCGTCACTCTTTGGCACTGCATTAGGTGCAAACGTATCAGCGTTTCTATCCAATTATCAAACATCTTTACGCATAGTCTCTATACTGATATTGCTATGGTCGTGGTACTCCATAAGCAAGAGTTTGTCAAGCAAGGGCTATTGTCCCATTGGAGATAACAGGACCAATGATTGATTTGCTCCTGTTGTACCTATGCATTTAAACCGCTATAATGCATTTTAGACTGCTAAACGATTAACAACACCAAGCACTGGTTGCTCTCCAAAATGTTCCTCTGTATCTTTATCATTTAGCCTAATAGCGATTGTATTTCCTTTAAGAATATGTATTGATACATGGGCATTATGCCATACAACCACACCATTTATTTTGACATCAACAGTCCCATTGATTGATACTCTGTTATCAGGCGTTAGTTGAACTGTCTGTTGCTGTCCTGTACTAGTAGTAGTATTAGCCTTTTGGAAGTTTGTTATTTGATGAATATGTGGTTTTGAACCATCCATTGGTGAGGCAAGAAAGTTTGCAGCAAAGTTCGTTACATCTCCTTTACGTACACTCAGATTCCACTCTCCTGTAAGTATTACCTTAAATGCATTAGTTATGTTAAATCCACCCTCCGCAGGTTTAAGAGGAGGAACTGTGATAACCAAAGAACTTATTGTTCCTATTGCTGAGAATGTATCTTGTTTAGCCGTGGGTATTGACGATACTGATGATGTCGATGTATCGGTAGCTGCAAATGCTCTGTTATAATAGGTTTGGTTAGGGCTACTTTCAATAACTACTATAAAAAGCGTTATTATTGACACTGATGCAAGTAGATAATAAAATGCTGGGAAGCTTGTTGCCATTTTATGTAGTTTGACTTCGAGTGCTAAAATATGTTTTCGTGTAAGAATTTATTATTGATGTTTTAAGAATTTATGTACGCTCTACTGAGTTGGTTCACAAATACATACACATAAAATCTAATGTAACTAATATGCATGTTGTCAGATATTTTATATGTTACGTCAAACTAAGCAATTGCGACATAAGAGGTTTTTGACGCTTTTTAAGCAATGAAGGTGTATACACTCCATGGATAAGCTGCTGTGTATTGAATCAAGACAAGAGGGGCAGACAATTAAATCCATTTTTTGTTCTTAAAATATATGACCATCCCTCCAGCTACTGCTGCCATTAATAATAACGAGTAGTAATACCCAAATGGTGAATGAAGCTCTGGCATAACATCAAAATTCATACCATATATACCGGTTATCAAGGTGAGGGGAAGAATTATTGTAGCGATGACTGTAAGTGTTCTGATGGTTTCATTTAGATTTGCATTCAAAGACGAGTTATAAGCTTCTCGCAAGTTGATAACTCTCTGGTGCATATTCTCTACGTTGTTTTGTAAGTATGTCACTCTATCATTTAATGAGCGAATATGTCTTAGAGAATCCTTACTAAATTTCGTCTGTACTACTCCATTGATAATATCTGCAAATGCTGATGTTATCATTACAAGAGTATTTTCCAAAAAGCTGATGTTTCTCCTAATTAAAAGTATGTCTGAGAGTTGTGACTTTGTAGGCTGATGTAGTATCACATGATCTTCGATTTGTTCTAATCGGGTATTAATGTTGTTTAATATCGGATGGTAACTTGAAATGACTTCTTCTATTGCAAAGCGGTACACCATTTCACATATTGCTCTGCTATAGCTACTACTACTAATGCTTTCAACATCTCTTTTACCAGATAATGATTGCTGTTGCTGTTGCTGTTGCTGTTCCGATAATGGCGTGCGTATAGATTGATGATGAGCTGATGGTGTCAAACTTCTACTTATTCTTTGTTTAATATTGCTTTCAAGTTGCCGTTGACTGTTGAAATTGATGGTAATTATCCATCTCTGTTCTAAGAATGCATACAAATCATCTTCGTCAAGGTCGCTATCAGGATACCCATGATCGCCAGGACTGCTGATGCTACCATGATCATTCTGTCCTTTTCCATCCTTATCTTCGCTCACTTTTTGTTTTTCGTATCTTACTCCATCTATAATTGTAAACAGATATGCACCATATTCTTCTACTTTAGAAGGTTGATGTGTATGAACGATAGCCTCTATAGCCAATGGATGTAAACCGAAAATATCTTGCAAACGGAAAACATCACCACGATCATCTGCATGAATCCATAATGAGTCTTCTGGATGTTCTAGCATCTCGTTTCTAACTGATAAAGGCTCTGAAATATTGACTTGTTTGACAGAATGCTTTCCTATGAGATAAGCAGATATTGTCAATTGTACTTTACTTGTAATAAGTTTCCTAAAAAGTTCTTGAC
>JBKOWU010000048.1:0-2243 GCA_046724555.1 Thermoproteota archaeon
TACACGACAAAGGCTTGTAGACGATATTGACAAGTTCTTGGCTGACTGGGATTTGGTTTTAACTAGATTGAAAGAAAATATAGACAAATTAGAGCAGGAACTGTCAGGCCATAGATATAGAATAGGAATAAGATTGAAAGATATTTTCGATAATATTCAATTATTCTATCCAGTGGATCATCCACGGACCGAGTATGTCGATCTAACAGGAGGTAATTCTATTTGATGGTCTCTAGCATTCTGCAGAACTATTGACAAATCTTATTTGTTATGCAATTACAAAGAATATTTTTCTAAGAGGATGTATGGTCATATACAACAGTATAGAAATGGATACTATGGCAGAGCAATGGTTAAGAATGCAGTTTTTGCTGAAAGCTTCGATATGATTGGGATTATTGCAGGTATATCTGCAATGTGAGTTTTGAATAATAAAGCGTATGTTTCTTCTCCTACGCAACGTCATTTTGTCAAGTACCGTATACCTATAAAAGAACCAACCCGTAATAGAAGGAAAATGTTTGACAGGTTAGCTATGGTTAATCTGAACAGACAGGGGCAAATATTTGAAAATATAGATGATAAAGAAATTGAAAATAAAATTCTACAAGAAATACAACTACACTATAATAACACAAACGTCAAGAAAAGATGGGAAAACACTAAAGCTTTTATCGAATATGTATCTATTATATCAGACGAAAATCTTTTTCATCCATTTACAATATTTAGATTCCTCTTCTACTGCTATCTCTATTTAATTGGCCACCCCAACTTGTAGTATTTGTGATATCTCTTCGACTGCATTCCAGAATAGAAAAGAAGATTTTAAGAAGATGAAACTATCCTGTATATTGAACCAGCAAATGCTGCAACGTAAAGGTAGCCATCCGGTCCAACTTGTAAATCCGTAATTCCACCATCAAACCCGCTGGCAAATATTATTGGTTGACTATCCTGTGGCTTATTGGATATCTTATTAGATAGTGTACCACTAAGAACCAACCCTGTCCTGTCTTGGTTTAGCTTAAAATGATAAAGATTACCATTCTTGATGTCGCCAACAAACATATCGTTTTGATATTGGCTGCCAAGTTTTGCCGAATTTAGAAACTTGAGTGCTGTAGGTGCTACTGGCTTAGTCCATATGAATTCCGGGGCTCTGTATTTTCCTTTTCCTCCAAAGTCTACCAAGTTAGCTGATGGATTGGGATTGACTGGTCCTTTTTTTAATGATCCTTCCACAGTCCATATACCTTGTACTTGTACCCATCCACTGTTAAATCCAGGTTCAACAAGGTTAATCTCATCTCCAAAGGTAGGACCATTTTCAGTATCCCATAGCTTTTTAGTTACAGGATCAAAATCAATTCCAAAACTGTTGCGTATTCCATATGCATAATATAGATTGAGGGGAGCTGTACCTTGTCCTAGTGGATCGTTTGATACAGGTTGACCATCCTGTGTAACTCTAAGTATACCTCCAGTGCTATCACCAGGTGGTCCGTTGACCACATTTTGAGCTTGAGTTCTGTGAGCTCTCAGGTCACCAATAACAGTATATACATTAGTATCAGGACCAATCACTACCTTACCACCGTCATGATTGGGGCCAGGGACAGCAGGTAGATTTAGCAAAAGTTTGGGCTTAACCAACTGTTGGTCATTTGATAATTCATATCTGTAAAGAACATTTGCAAGTGACTGCGGTCCTCCTCCTCCATCTTTTGTGTAATATAGGAAAACATACGTAGGACCATTACTGTGCTTTGCAATAGCAATTCCTAGCATACCTCTTTCATTTGTTGTTGAAACAGGAACTTGAAGTAAGGGTTGTGGAAGCATTTTGCCATTTACAATTCTCTGTACTGTGCCGCTTTCTTTTTCTAGAACTAATATATCATTTGGTCCTAAAAATGCCATGCTTGTAGGTGCTCTTAGTTCCTGAGTTACTAACTCCACCTTTAGACTAGGATCCTTTGCTATCGTTGGTTGAGCCAGAACAGAATTAAATGGATGTATAAATCCAATCGATATTGTAAACACTAACACTAACACTAACAAAGATCGAAATTGAGGTTTAGCCATGTAAATTAAATGCCACGTCACATAGAATCGATACTATATTTATTCATTCAGATGCATGTTAATGACATTCAATAATCGATGTAATCTGAAGTTGGTCAAACCTATATTTTCATTTAGTTTACCAGTATTACGATCATGATAACCTTTTGTTACTG
>JBKOWU010000172.1:0-2588 GCA_046724555.1 Thermoproteota archaeon
CATAAGCGGACGACCTGACCTTGGGTCGATTAAATGTGGAAATTCCACAAGGACCTCGGTCATCTCATTACCACGTTCACCACATCCAATGTATACTACAACTTTGGAATCTGCCCATTTTGCAATTTGGTGCAATGTGACAGTCTTTCCTGTTCCAAAACCTCCCGGTATAGCGCCTGTCCCACCTTTTGCAATTGGGAAATATGTATCAATTACACGCTGTCCTGTAATTAATGGGACAGATGGGTCGTACCTTTCTGCATACGGCCGTGGCCTTCTAACTGGCCATTTATGATACATCTTCAATTCATCTTTATTACCATCCTTTTCTGTACTGGCAATTATGCTTTCAATGTCATAATCACCTTCTCTTACTATGTCGGTAATCTTACCACCGTGGTGATAAGGTGGAACCAAAATACCATGGGTCAATAATGGAGTTTCTTCTACGGTACCAAGGATTGATCCTGCGCTAATGTCATCTCCTTTCTTTAGAGCTGGTATGAACCGGTATTTTTTTTTCATATCTACAGGACTTGTAGCTATACCTCTACCGATGAAGGCTCCTGATTTTTGGGCAATTTCTTCAAGTGGTCGTTGTATTCCATCGTAAATTTTCCCGATTATTCCAGGACCCAGCAAAACTGAAAGAGGCTGGCCCGTACCAACTACAGGCTCACCGGGCTTTAAACCAGAAGTAGATTCGTAAACCTGGATAAAAGCAATATCACCAGTTAATCTGATAACTTCACCGATTAATTTTGACTCTCCTACCTCAACAGTCTCATACATCTTTGTAGAAGACATACCATCTGCTCTTACTGCTGGGCCGCTGACCCAGACAATTTTTCCTTTAGATACCATCCCTTAATTGCTACCCCTCAACATTTGGACAATATTCTTCCTTATTAAAGGTTTGAGTCTTTCGATACGTGAATCCAAAGTATTATCGTACGTTATCGATCCATCAGCAGATCTCAGACGGATTCCACCAATAACATTTATGGGCTTGTCAGATAACCTTAGTCTGACTTTGTTATTGTTATGGAAATTAGCAATTGCATCTTTAACAACTTCAAAGTCATTATTGTTACATTCTATGGTAACTTCATCAGATCCTATTTCAGAAACGCTGTTTTCAAGCATTTTTGTAATAAGTGCTTTGTAACCTTGCATTTTATTTGAAGAGGCCATCTTTACTTTTGCTCTTTCAAAAGCATCGTTGATAGCTGTTTCGACTATAACTAGTTCTTTGTTTCTAGCACTCAGTCTACTTGAACCAACAATTTGTCTCCTTAAGTTTTCTGCTAGTTTCTTAGCTCCTTCTACAATTCTTAAATATTCAGATTCTAAATTTGTTCTAGATGATTCAAGATTTGTTATTGACTCCTCATATGCAGAATCAAGCTGTTTAATTAAATCTGCTTCCCTCTGAGCAAGAACTTTATCTATCGTTTGCTCTAGTGCAGAAGTCGAACTCATTGTATAATGTTGTCGCTGCATGACGTGATTTTAATCTTTTGTTACAATAAAGTCAGCAGAAAAATTGCACATTTGTCTTGATTATTCTTTTTTTATTCTTTCAGCAGCTTTCAAAGTATTAGGTAAATACTTAATGATATGAAAACCATGTTTCATTAAATTGAATTTTAATTGAATAAAGATGGCTCCTCGGAAACCATCGAATTAAGAATTCTTATCGTGGGAGGCTAGAGCTTTACACAACATTTTCAGAAAGAGATCAGTATTTATTTATTTATTTATTTATCTATCTACTTATCCATCCATCCATCTATTTTTTGATTTGATACTGTTCCTATGTAAATTCGGTTTCAAACTTATGATACTATATGAAAATTTACTTATTTATAACCTTGATTCTTTTTTTCAGTTTCATATTTAACTCTCTTGCTAAAGATTTAATACGGATAATATGACCGCCCTCCCAGTAAACCTTATTGCAATTTGTACATTGAAAGAACTCATCATGCCACTTTATGACTTTAGATGGCAAATGTCTTTTAATGTCTAAAATGCTTCTTCCTTTTATTATTAATCCGTTACATACAGAGCACCTTGAATTTAATGTACTAAAACTTATTGAAGTGATTTTGCATTTAGATAATACATGAGCAATATCTTCAAGATCGTCTGAACCCTTGAGTAAAGCCCCATGTGCTCCTGCTTTTACAATTTTTCTGAATAGGTCCCTATCACAGGTTAAAATAATCCTGTCCTGTGCAACTCCAATTTTTAATACATCATCATCATTAAAATGTCTCAAATACAGGGTGTCAAAACCAAAAATACGTAATTTGCGAGCGACACTTCCCAGCATTGCATCTGCTAAAAAAGTTGGGTTCGACTTAGCTAACTAACCACTTCGCCTCTACATTCTTCGCAAGAAAATGTTCCTTCATCAAATTGCAAAAGATCAGACCATTCACCACATTCATCGCAATAACCCGAAACATTGCCTGCAGATCGTCCTATTTCTCCTCTCATAAGTGAGGCCTTCTCAGAAATTACATCAACTAAATCAGGAGTGACAGCAATAACGTCTGATGCGGAAATGATGCCTACCAATC
>JBKOWU010000028.1:0-11640 GCA_046724555.1 Thermoproteota archaeon
CTATAGAACGCTTGGAACATCTGAACCAGGGCAATCTACGATAATCGAAGATGAAGCAGACAATATAGAACAAGACACGGATAAAGTGAAAATCCTCAAAGGCTCATATGAGTATGATATAAGAGTACCTAAGACTAACATGAATACAAGAGATCAAAAGCAGAATTGGTTCTATGGGTATTGCTTTAAGATGATAATTTCTGAAAAACCGCTAGATCCGAATAAAGCAAAGGGTCTGGTAGAACGCTGTCTTACATTTCATTGTAGACCTGCTATTAATGACAATTTACACTCAATAAAAGAAATTACCATAAATCCGCCTGGTGATCCTGAAAAACAAGAGCTATACGTAGAGTTAATGAATTTCAGGAGGCTTATGCTATGTTATAGACTAATTCATTACTCTGACCATATACCAGACATTGATACAGGATTAAAGAATAGAGACAAAGAGCTTGGAGGTCCATTGCTACGACTATTTCATGACACTAAAGTTTTTGGAGAGATCAAATATGCTTTAAACAAATTCCTTTCACAGAGAAAGAATAGAAAACAAAAGACGATAGAATCTGCACTTGGGCCTTTGATTGTAAAACTGCTAACCTCCGATAATACATCAGAGCTATACTTGGAACAAATATGGAATGCGTTACCAGATAGTATTCTAGGAAAACTAAACCCCCAAAACCAAGATGAGTTTTGGTCAAATGAATATGGACAAATATATAGAAATACACTTTCACAAAAGATTGTAGACGCATTTGGAGCAGTTCGAAAGAGGAAGAACAATGGCGTTGTGTTGATATTTGATGAAGAGAAAATTAAGGCACTTAAAATGATATACGAGCATGAAATTCAAGACAAAGCTAAGGCTACAGCTGCTGCCCCCAAGGTATTCGAACCAACAGAGATTGAAGATGAGAATTCTCTAGAAGATGATAGTGAAGGGAGTGAAAGCAGTGAAGGCTATAGAGTATGCGGGTTTATTATTGAATAAGAAGCTAACCCTTCCCCCCAATTTTCATAGCCTCCTATGAATTTACCTGTTAGTGTAAGCAGTGAAGGTAGTGAAGGCTATAGAAGGTGCGTATACGCTATACTTACATATTGATAAGATACTTCCTATTATTATCTTATTATCATAATTAATAATGTGAATTGTAAAGGATCTTATCATGTGAATACGCACTTTCCACAGCCTTCACTGCCTTCACTCCCTTCACCTACAGATAGCAACGTAGGTTCATATCCAGTGCATACTGATTATAGTAGCTTGGAACCAAATAAGGAGATAAAATTTACTCCAGACTATAAAGCAAACGAACCAATATTTTGGCGTGTTTTCAAAGAATTAGCAAATGAAAATAATGGATTGGTTAGCTACTACAAACTACAAGAAAGACTGATATCAACTGGAAAACTCGATGCTGGCGGATCAGTTCTGATGATAGAGCACATGGAAAAAACAGGTAAAATAGAAAAGACTGGAGATTATAATACCTATAGAATAGGTAAGCTTCCCACAAAAGAAGAAGATCGAGGCACCATGCGATAATGGCTTTAGATTATGACACAATAAAAATAGAAGAAGGACTTGACTTTATCCTCGGTCACTTTGAGGGATCTATCTGGCCCCGAACGATATTCACCAAGACACTGGGGAAACAAATTATTGTTTATAGCAAGAAAGAAGCAATCGCCAGATTCAAACAGTCTAACCTTTTAGACTGCAGAATAAACGCATACCCTGACTACACTGAATTCAAAAGAATAAACAGGCAGCCCCCGAATTTTATTTTTATAGATATAGATCGGCGTTTGTTTAAAACAGACAAAGAATTTTGGAAGGCAATACAAGACACATGCAAAAACATTGAACAAACTTTGCGCGGCAAACCTTCTATATTATGGAGTGGTAATGGAGTCCACATTTGCCAACCTGTTGAAGCTATGCTATTGGAACAAGAAACTCAGTTTGCGCAATTTAATCAACCCTCACAGACTTTCCTCAGATTTGTAGCTCAGTTCTTATCCA
This sequence comes from Thermoproteota archaeon, assembly GCA_046724555.1. Lineage (GTDB taxonomy): Archaea > Thermoproteota > Nitrososphaeria > Nitrososphaerales > Nitrososphaeraceae > JAFAQB01. The sequence continues at coordinate 2,036 of JBKOWU010000028.1, forward strand.
ATCATAAATGTGACCCAAGTAATAATCCTTCATTCAAATCATGTCTGTTTCGGATTCCTGGTTCTTATAATTCTAAGTATATTGAACAAAATAGAGGAACTGCAGAAGTAAAGATTATTCAACGCTGGGACGGATTGAAACCAAAGGCCAATCCACTCTACTACCATTTTTATATTCACCTAGCAGACAGAAAATTGAAAGAGTTCAATTATATGCAAACGAATGAGACCAAAAGCCACCATACTTTTCGGGGCAATTCGATTCCATGGATAGAAAAACTATTAGACACGCCTATTGATGATTATAGAAAGAATGCTGTTTCTCTTATCCTTGCTCCATATCTTATCAACGTTAAAAGATTATCTTATGAGGCAGCAATGAATATCATCAATAGTTGGCTCAGTAGATGTGGAAAATTAAGACAATTAGATCAGAATTTCGATTATACAATTAGGTATGCATTAAAGTACTCGGCAAAGAATGGGAATAGGCCACTAAAGTTTGACACTTTGAAGCTGAAAAATAATGCGCTATACGATCTATTGAACTCATAGAATGTTCGCCTCAGATTTAAGTTGAGTCGATTCTGAGTTGAAAGTTAAAAATGATAATGTGCCATCATCATTTTATGACCCATAATAAGTGCTGCTGATTTGTTTAATATGATTATAAACAGAACTAATAACCTATCAAATATTACATCTATTTAGTGGGAATCACAAAAGCTCAACTAGGTGTATGGCGGAGATATTTGCGTATTGCGGTCAGTACATGGGTACCAAAAGTCATGGAATATTCTAGTATGGCTGCTCCAATATATGCTAGTTGGGGTTTTGACACAGATATCTACTATGAGAAAAATATTTGATAATGAGTCTACACTCAAAAGCATAGAGGACCAGATGCTTTTTTACAGTACGTGTTATTCATTACTCGAAGACTGCTAGAGAACAATAGATCAACTATCCTAATACGGTTTTTACAGCTACCCCGAAATAAGAAATGAAGAAGTTTAGTGGCAGCATTTGTTGTTCGATACGGTAGATCTAAGGAAAAGGAAGAATCAAAGGTGTGTTATCCTTGATTCTGCTGACAGTATTTTTGATTATGGAGTCTACTTTATTTTTAATGGCCGATTCTAAGTCCGGTAATAATGACGATTGTTTGTTGCCATGATAGGACGTAGTGCTGCTACTGCCATGAATGAATAGTTTGCTTTCTGAGCTACTCTTATCGTTTGGACTACTATCACGATTGGTTGGACTACCATCGTCACCGTGATAACCAAGGTACATCATCTTATCAGAATATACCACTGGAGGAGTTGCTGCAAATGTATCATTTTGTCTAGCTGTACTGTTGATTAGTGTTATTGGCGATGGTACTGTTAGCGCATGCTTTTGTTCATTTACAGCTCTTGTCTGTGGTGCTATAGCTGGTGAGGGCGATGACGAACCATTAGCAGTAGGGTGGCTAACTGTAGCTATTGTTGTCCCTGTAGCATCACCAATCGGTCGCGAAATAGCATTAATATTATTATTGTTTGTAGTTTTTGTCTGCTGTTGTTTTGGAGCAGTGATATTCGCTGCCGATGGTTTTATTGTTGTTGCTGTTTGTTGCGATGATGGTGATGATACAGCTGATGCCTGTGGCGTTGCTGCTGATGCTATAGGAGGTTTTACTGTTTTTGCAATACCGCATATGTTCGATTCAGTTGTATTAACTACCTTAAGACTTGGATTACTAGGATCGCACATTTTTGCTTTGAGCTTTGATGATATTGGGCTGCTAGGTGAACTACTACCGCTACCACCAGATGGTGGTAGCGACGATGATAATGATGGTAATTGTTGTGCAAATACATGAGTATTACTCCAAATAGCAAAAACTAGTATACCAACTATAAATGAGAATGCTACAAAAATTAAGTTTGTGTGGTTCATGCTAAATTATCTACACATCATATTTATTTATACAAAAAATTTATTTTTTATACTGTTATCATGCTAACGTAAATACTAGCGTTATGTTATTATCTTTTCCTACCTTAATGAGTAGTAGCAAATCCAAATATATCACCATGTCCAGAAAGCCCTACCCCTGGATTTGCTCTTGCCAGGGTGGAATCTGGAGATCCTGGTAACCCAATAGGTCAGGATGTCATAGTCTGTATAAAAAAAGCAATAGCTCAATAGGTGCTACAACGAAAAATCTTTTTATTTTTTATGTATTACCGTCTTGTATGTAATGATAATGATCATTAATTGATTTAATTTTTAGTAATTATAACTCTTGCTAGTTAGCAGAAGTATATACCATATGTATATTAAGTGTCAAATACAGCTTGTTTATTTTCATATCTCTTAAAGACATAGCTTGTTTCTACCGATGGCAATGTTCTCTAACAGAACAACGATGGCAGCTCTCTTTACCATTGCTATAGCCACATCGCTTATAGTTGCAAGTGGTGGTTTAGTAGGGTCTGCACTAGCGAAAAAAGAAAAACAAGATGATGGATCCGATATGGTTCCACCAGTGTCATCTTCAAGTAAGGATACGTCTAGCCCGCCAGCAGTATTAGGTGACGATTCCACAAAATCGGGGAGTGCTAATGCTGATGATTCAAGCGGCAGCACAGGAGACACGAGTGGTATATCAGGAAAAGATCTGAGGACTTTATCAAAGTGTCAATCTGGTGCTGCAGAAGACGGTGATCTGACACAAGCTGAAGTAACGGACTGTTACCATCAATCATTTTGAGTGAGTATTAAAAAAGTACTCATTTACCAACATTTTTTTGATAACATCAACATACGATAGAACAACATAGACAGGAAGTCTCATCTATTGGTAGAGAATTCATTTAATGAAGAAAATAGATACCTGAAAATGTCATAGACACGTGATATCGAAAGGACAAGAAGAACAAGAGAAGAATGACATATGATGGTTTTTCTTGTTCTTTTAGTTTAAACAAGCTTGCCTGGATTTCTATTCCAGGTCTGCCGCCCTGTATATTAATATTGACATTATCACCATATCTGTTTTGGACTTTAGCCGTAACATAGCTTTGCCCAATCTCAAACCTTTCAATATTTAGCATAACACGGGAGCGTATCGATGAATTTGTCTTTGGAAGTTGATTGTATACTATCTTTGAAGCTTCATCGAAGTCATCATTTTTCAAGTATAGCATAGCAATAGTACAATCAGTTTATTAGATTTTCTGCTGCAGCAGAGGAGCAGCATTTCTAGAGTCAATGGCTTTCACGAAATAATGAATTCGGGGCAGCATGTGTTTACTTTGTACTTACATTAACTATTCGGTTTCATGTCTTTGTAACAAGCACATATGTAGTGCTTGCTATCATACACTAATTCTAACTCTGCATGATAAGTTTTAACTACCAACAACATAAATGATAATGAATGACATGAAGACAACTTGTCCTATCTGTAAAGGTTCTGGTAAATTACCAGTTACACAACAGCCAAAGGCTGAATCTCATGGCGAGGAGACGATTGGCGACTGTCCTACATGCCATGGTAAAGGAGAAGTAGACAAATAAGAAGAATTGTCATAATTCCGGGTCAAGACTCCCCGCAAATGAGCAAATCGGGGGCAACATATGTTTACTTTGTACTTATATAACTGCTGGCTTTGTATCCATTATTCTCTAACAAGTTATTCACTTGTAGCAATCTGTCTTCTGTTATTCCATAACTTTTTAGCTTGGATTGAGCAATAAGAGATTGGCTTTGATGTGAGCAGGCTTGATCTAATGCGTATTTTTGCAGCGATAATCTGTCCAACTCGCGCTTAAGTCCATTTATTTTGTTTAATGTTTTTATATCATCGATTAGCCGCATAGCAGCACTAACATAAGGTAAGTTATAGAATTTTGCTTTGAAGATAATGATTATCCCAATAATGTCAACCTACTTGTCCCGCCTATGTCCCATTTATTGAAGTTAACATCCCCAAAATGATGAGTTCGAGGGCAGCCTATGTTTACTTTGTACTTATATAATTTTTAACTCAATTGTTAGATTTCACATCTTTGTATCCATTATTCTCTAACAGATTATGCAGTTGTAAGATCTTATCCTCTGTTATGCCCTGACTTTGCAAATTGAGCATAGCTATCATAGCTTTGTTTTGATTTGCCCATACTCCATTAACAACAAATACCTGTTGAGATAACCTAGATACCTCCTTTTTCAGTCCACCCATTTTGTTATAGTATGTTATGTCATTGAATAGGCGCAAAGCTGCAACATATGGGGGTAAATTATATTGCTTTGCTAATTGATTTACAGTATTATCAAAAACCAATAACTGCTGTATATCAATATTCAAGGCCACGATTTTTTGGGCCAGCGGAAGTACATTATTACACTTCTTTACCTGCTCTGAAAGTACTTCACAATGACGTCTCAGTTTATCTTCTTTGTTTTGTAGCCGCTTTATCCTTTTTAACTTCTCTACAATTTTCTTAGCATCAAATCCATTTTCCTTTGCATTTACCAGAACATTCAAAAGTTTTTCAATATCTTGAAAAGATAGATCATATTCATTCAGTTTTTCATGCAATCTAATGTGCTCATTTATAGTTTCAATGTTTACGTTCTTACTTTGAAGTACAGCATCGGCTTGTCGAATATCATCATCAATCTTTTGCTTTTGTTCTAATTTTTCTTTGATATAATTTGGTACTTGATCAAGTGGAATTGATTCTTTTCTTGAGACCTCGTGTAATTGATATATAAGCTCGATAACTTTTTCCGGAGAAAGATCACCAGAGCTAACTTTTGTGATGAACGATTCAACCTTATTTTCTGCTGCCCCCGACTTGATAAAATAATTGTAAAGCCTAAAGTGTGAAGCTAAATCCGACCAATTCAATCCTTGTTTTCTTGTCTCTAGAGCTAATTGTCTAATTGAACCAAAATCCAAAGTTTCAAGTTCAAGTTTGTAATTAGAGACTATGCTGGTGACGGTCCCAGCTCCTATATTATTCTCTTCAGCTATTTTGTCTCGGGGGAAACCAGAAATCCACTGTCTGATAACATTCCTTCGAATTTGCTCATCTATAGCTGTTGGCATTTGGTCTATATAGAATATTGTTATAGAAGATTATTAAATTCATCGTCAGATGAGCCGTCAGATCATCGTCGAGTGGCCGTCATTTGGAATTGGAATGGAATGGAATCATATAAGCGTGCTATGCCCTATTTCATATATGACTGAATATGTTAAGCTTAGTTGAACTGAAAATTAAGAAATAAAAAAGAAGATTATATTACTTCAGCTTGAAGCGGCACTGCTTGAACTTGCTGCTGCTGCTGCTGCTCCACTACTAGCGGCTGCACTAGAACTCGAGCTTGCTGAGCTACCTCCTCCACCAGCCGCTGCACTTGAGCTAGAACTCGCCGCAGCACTATCATGATGGTGGCCACCACTAGCCGCTGCACTTGAGCTAGAACTCGCCGCAGCACTATCTTTATGCTTATGCTTATGGCCACCATCATCATCGCCTGCTGCCGCAGCGCTAGAGCTTGCTGCGGCTGCTGAATTAGAACTAAAATGATGTTCTCCTTTAAACCAGCCATCATCATACCCGTGTCTATAGTTTTCATCATATGTATCTGAATGGCCCTTTGGAGGGTTACTGTCATAGTCATTACCGTTTATCCTATCTTTCTTTCCTGCTGCAAATCCAGCATTGTATTCATCTTGAAGGCTAGATTTGCTTGCAAATGCAGCGTGACTTCCAATTCCCATTACCATTATCGCTGCTATTATTCCAACCGCGACAGCTAGCGGTGTATTTATTTGCCCTTCAGTCAGCTTTATTTTCATTGCAAAAACTATAGGGACAATGTTTCTAATATGCAAAGTAAACAGAAACTAAGTATTTTTTTATACTATTGTCCTCGTGATGTAGTTACTAGAAAACAATTAACACAGAATTGGCCAAAGGGAGAACATGATAAGCATTACACTGATTTGAAATAATATATTTGATATTAGGAGCATCCTACCGTGATATATTACAAACAATAATGGGAAGGCGGTGTTACTTCAACTTGAAGCAACCCTGCTTAACCTAGCTGCTTATCCACCACCAGCGCTCGCGCTTGCTGATGCGCTACCCCCACCTGCTATTGCGCTTGAGCTCGCGCTTGCTATAAACGGGAAGTTATCGTCAAAAGAGTTATCGCTGAAATAGCTCACTACATCGCTGCTATCAGAATGTCTGGAATGCTTGTAATTGAAACTTTTCTTAATTACTGATGAAATATCATTGATGACTGATGAAGATGATGCTGATGATTTGCCGCTATTGTCATTGTGACCAGACGATGATGATTTGGTGTCAGAGCCGTGCTTATCTTTTGAGTCGCTACTACTACCACTATTGACAGCAGTGGCACTCCTCTGATAACCGAGGTATTTTAGTGTGTCAGGAGTTACCGCCGTAGAAGTTGTAGCAAATGTATAATTTCTTCCAGCTGGAACATTACCTGTTGCAGGTTGCAGCTGTTCCTGTTGTTGATGCTTTTTACTTATCGCATTTACTTGGGGTGCTATGGGTGATGGAGACGATGGCAATGACGGTTTATTGCTAACATTTCTAACTGCTGTTGTTGTAGTTTCCTTGCTGGCTCCAGTAGTCTGTTTTGGTAATTGACTTGCTGCAGGTGTTGTGGTTATTTTCTGCTGTTTTGGCGCGACTACATCAGAAGCTGGTAGTTTTGTTGTTTTTAGCGGTGATGATACTGCTGTAGTTGATGTTGATGGAATAGCAGCTGCTGCTGTCGTTGTATTACTTTTTACAGTTTTAGGAACTCCACATATACGAGCTTCAGTTGTATTAACGACCTTGAGGCTCGGACTGCCAGGAGCACACATTATTGCCTTGACTTCTGGCGATATTGTAACAGAACGTGAAGAAGGCGGAGGCGATAATGGTGTAGGTGAGGATGAGGGCTGTTGAGCATACACAGTGATATTACTCCAAATACCAAAAATTAAAACACCGCTTAGAACTGAGAATAGTGCAACAATCGAGCTTATTTTGCTCATACTACAATGTATAGGTGTAATATTATTATTATGTGAATAAACTATAAACTAAGTAATATTTTATAGGACTATTATACTAGTACGAATACCAGAAAAGAATCAGCCAAGAGTATGACAAAACCTTATCTACATCTGATATGATATGGGGGTATATAAGGGGCTATATAATACGGATCTACAATTACAAAAATACTCATCTTTAGCGTGTGCTTCGTTTGTTATTATTATTTTATTATTATTATCATCACTATTAATCTCCTGTTCTCCTTTTGATAAGGCTTTTGCTGCATCGCCTGCGTTTGATCAAGTTTTGATAACTGATGCACAAATGAGCAATCAGAAAAATGATTGGGTTCAAACTTATGGTAATGACAGTACTCATTTAAGGTCTGACTATGCGAACATACTGGCAGTAGATTATACCAGTGATGGAAAAACTCTCGATACTACATTTTGGTTAGCATCAAATTCTGAAAATGCTTCTATATATAATCAACCTCTCAAACATATTAGGTATGGTATGCTTTTTGCTATTGTTTCACTTCCTCAAAATTCAGGATATAATGGAGCCAATTACGACTTTTATATTGAAGTAGTTAATGGAAAATGGAGTCAATATCTTTACCAATTATCATCAACAGGCACCCATTCACTTGTATACTCTAAGACAAACTATATTGAATCTTTTGGTGGTCCTACAATAGGGCCAGGGTATGTTAAACTCCGATTAGACCTAAATTCTATACATTCTCCTAGCAGTTACGGCTTATCATTTTATACAGCAGAATCCTTCAAATCAAATGAAGATAGAGATTTTACAAGCTGGGTGGGTGTTCCTCCTGCTACCATAGCTACGTTAACACGTCCAAAGGATATAGTCATAAGACAAGGAGAAGAGCACCTAATTCCATCTGAGGTAGAAACACCACTTTCTAATAATGTTACTAGTTTAAAGTTCGATAATGGCACATATTTCAGTTCTAACGGCTTAAGTGTATCTACCGAAAAAATTCAACCTCCACTATTTAAAGTAAAGGTTTCTCCGCAAACACCAGTAGGCGTATATACTATACCGTTTGTGGCTTCATTGTCAATTACAACAACATCATCAAAATTACCTATGTTTAATGACACAATAACTGGTTTTGGAGATCCAGAGTTTCAAGTAGCCAACAAATATCCAACAACTGGCTATATCACTGGCAATGCAAATTTAACAATAAATGTAATACCGCCACTTACTATTAATGAGACATTTATGGCATTTTGGGTTACATATGGAACCCCAATAGTGATTCTCGCTGGCGGGGCAGTGGGAGCGTTTAGTTCATTATTTATTGATTATCTGAAAGACAGAAAGCAACAGAAAAAAGCTAGACATGTGTAACGCGAATATGCTAAGTCTTGTGTATGTGTATCAATTGACCATTCTTTCAGGCCTATGAAGGACGAAACATTCAGACAATACGTTTCGTTCTTCTCCAATACATATTTCAAAACCTTCTCCTTTCATTAAATTGCTGATCTGAGCCTTTACAAATAAAAAAAGAGATTATTCTAGAGCCGATACTGCTTGGTCAGAAAATCCTTTCTTGTATTGTTTGCAGTAGTCAGGATCAGTACTAGGACATGGTGGAGGGTTATTTGCATCCACACCACTTGACCTTCCAGCATCAAGATCATCTGCGTCCCTCTGTCCAGCTACTGCTCCATCACGATATCCTGCTTTAGATTCAGAACTTTCCTTGGCTAGTATTGGCGTAGATATTGCGACTGTGGCGGAAGCTATCAAAACCAACAACAATGTGGATAATATTATTTTATTCATGTTACTCATTTCCTAAGAATCGTTTTCTGGTGTGTCATGCCATCTTTCACTATATCCTTGCTTGTATCCATCGCAGAATTCATTTTTGTCAGCTTCGTAATTGTTTACATAGTTTGTTCTAGAATAAACATAAAGTTTGCAGATAAAAAGTTCATTTGCTCTTGGTTAACTAATGCTTTGTATATGTTAATTGAATTTAAGTACACGTTTACAAATGTTAATGAATAATAGAATAAACTTTAATTAAATCAAATAATATAAGAATGCATTGATAAAACAGCAGCTCTCTTTTTTGTACAGCAAGACTCCCTATAAAACACTTGCAACATCTAGACTGATAAGCAAACTCAGTATTCATAAATCCAACTCGTACTCTTCTGCTACGGTAATAGCAGATAAACTGAAGAAAGAAGAAGAAGAGCGCTATTCATGTTGGTGTTTTCTACATATAGATGGAACTGGATTTGATGCAAAAATAGTACATAAGGGAAGAGGAAAGTTCAAAATTCTAGCTGACGAATATGGTGGAAAATATAGTAATAAAATAGTGGATGCGTCAGATGTTGTTCGTTGCAAAATTAGGATTTGATCCCAGACATTTACAAAATACATTGTCTACTTTGGAATATGATCTTTCGCTGCTTATGATCTTTCGCTGCTTATTATCTAATTGTAGAAGTAGCGTAG
>JBKOWU010000025.1:0-13616 GCA_046724555.1 Thermoproteota archaeon
AATGGTCAAAAGGGCTGCGCTTAATGATGCTATTAGCACCATTGCAATCATGATGACCACAATCGTGGTTGGTTTATTTTTCATAATATATTGTTTTGAAGGATGTATAAATGCATTATAGTATAAGAATACAACATAAGATTTCACATAAGCTAGATTGGCTAGGTAATCATTATTCCAGACCTATTTTGTAAGTCAACGCAAATTCTTAATTTCTCATTTGCGTCAATTAACACGTATCCGGTCATCGTATTTTTTATAATTGAATGCCACACGTCATAAGTAGGGAATGACAGAATACGATTTAACTGACAAAGATATACGAATCATAAGTTCATGTCTTGGCCATTGTTCTCGATTGATAGAACTAGATGCTACTAGCAAGTTTGCAAAAGAATGCAAACAAGAGAATATAACTGTTAAGAATATGAAAGATCTAGAGAACAAAATAACTACTCAGAACGATGAGAGAAATTATAGGTGGGAAATGACAGATATCGATTTAACTGACAAAGAAATGCAAATTATAATTTCAATTCTTCGCTATTGCTCTGGACTACAATTATTAGATGATCGCCTAGCAGAAGATTTGAAACAAAAGCACATGACTTTTGATGATGTGATACAGCTAGAGAACAAAATAACTACTCATACGGAGAAAAGATAAAATGAAAAGTGTATAGCAAAACAGCCAAATGTAGAGTTTTTCATATCACGGCATTCAGCCGTCGCAGTTGTCACAAGAACCAGTTACAGTACCATCTCATCTATTTGGAAGCAGTTATAAATACATCGTGCTATTGTCCTAGTGGTTATTAGTTACATTATTTATGTAATAATTAATATATTGTCTAAAGAAGACGCGTTATTAGAGCAATATAGCATTACTTGCAAGTTGTGTAACACAAAGTTTGACAGCTTTGGAGCTATGCAATGTCATATATTGACAGAACACATGCGAACCTTTTATGATGACCTTATATTTTACTTGAATATGCCACCCAAAATAGAAACAGGACAATTGAAACACGCTGCTACTACTACTAAAACATCTGCTACAAGCGATCAACAAGAGAGTATTGTTGATAAACCAAAAGAAGAAACGGTTAAAGCAGAGCTAAGTTCTGCACTACCTTGTATGACAACGAAACAGGATAATAAAAATAATTTCAATCCATTTGCTGCAGACACAGCGGTTTGGCAGAGCTTGATGACATATTGGTTAAATGCTTATGGAGAATTCCTCAAAAATGCTTCTACAATGACTGAACAGTGGTATGATATATTTTGGAAGCCTTGGGTAAACTGGATGCCGTCACATCGACGAAATAGAGACTGAGTAATGCAGCCTATGTACAACAGAACAGACACAGAACTAAAAACTACGTTAAATCAAACCATACAATACAAGAATATCTATTTTTACAAGTAATTGCAAATGTGGTATGAAATATCATCACTCTCGATATTGAACCTTTTCTGAGAAAGGGCAAAAATAGGCTTCAAAAAGCGCTATAAGATGGAGTAATTCCCATCTGGCCTGGCCTCTAAACATGCAACACGAGCAATGGAACACAATTTATAGGGAAGGATAAGCACAAATAGTATAGCTGGAGTAATATGTACTATGTTTTGTTTTACAAAACAATGCATTATATTACTACTACCCATCTTGACCATGCTCGTTACTTTTACTATCATAGGTTTTCCATTAGGTGAGGTTCGATACGCGTACTCTCAATCCACCAACCAAACAAACTCATCAGCTTCTAATGCCGCCGTTGCGGGAGTTGATCTGAAAGATATCCATCCATCATCCATGCCGCAGTTAAAGGTTGGCAGTAAATTTGAAATATTTGCAACAGTAGTCAATAATTCACCAGGCACTATAATGTTCACTGCAGGAACATGTCAGTCACCTTTATCTGCATATTTTAACGCTTTTAACGTGGTGGTAAAACCTACACATGGCTGTACTGCTACTTCACCTCCGTTCAAATTAGGACCAGGCCAAGAGGTCACAGTAGCTGGCCCATCTTCAAATACAATATATCAAGCAATATCAGCTGGAAAAACAAGAGCAAATGCCATTTTTCATTACCAAACAGAAAATGGACAGGCCGCAGACATTACAAAGCCATTCGTATTTACAATAGGTTAGCTCTAAAATGAGCTTGATCCCCTTTCTTGACTTGAAATAAGCTACAAACTTACATACCGTAGTAATATTTACCTTATATCTAACATGTAAATAATAAATACATCGATAGTGCTAATCCTAGTTCATAAAATCGCTATCTCAATAAGCGAGTATATCTTCAAAATAGTCTAAATTAATTTACTCTTCATCCTTTGAAATTCTTCTTCTGTTATTAGACCTTGCTGCCTGAGGCTAGCTAATTTTTCAAGTTTATGAGGAGCATCATCCTTGTTCTCGATAGGTGCTCTTGTCTGTGCTTGCACCCCTTGCAACTCTGACATCTGTGCTGTGCGCTCAGCCTGATCTGCTTGTGCCTTATCTTGACGCAACCGTTCCTGTTGTTCTTGTTCTCTGGCCATTGACTGATAGCGATCCTTAGTTGCATAGTGGGCCGCCATACCACCTGCCATCAGGCCGCCTACTATCATGCCGCCAACTACCATATGATCTTGGTCAGCCGAAGATATTTTTTAATATTGCGTAAATAGTGTATCTACGATATAGCGAGATCTCGCTTTCACGTTGTTATTAGTTCATCTCACGATCGCGCGCCATACCATGATTCCTACTATTACGGCTATTATTAGCCCCACAATTCCTATAATTATAAGCGCGCCTGAGCCTGTAGTATACTTACCCATATTCTTTAGCAATATAATGTTGCTATATAAAGATCATTTCAAGAGAGTAACAGTATAGTCATAGAGCTTGCCACCTTCTCTGTGATTGAATCTATGAGAACTAATCCAGACAAATACTCTTCTTTGGTCTATCATAATAATAATGAGAACTCAGGCAAAGACAACAGTCATAGAAGCATACAGATGTTACCTCCACCGCCGTACGACAATCATGTGATGGAACATTACAAGTCTACACTCTTTGAGGAATCAGAAACTTTACAATGACTTAATAGACCAGCTTGTTTGTGAAGTAGTTAATGTAAACTAGCAAAACAGAAACTGCGCCATCTTCACTACCTGCATTACCATTAGAGGAAGGAGGAGTTGACGATGATAAGCAAAACTAAGCATAATGACCAAGAAGAACACGAAGAGTTAGACATAGACACACATAGCACACATTATACAAAAATGGCATTTTACAGCTATTTCTTTCACATTTGTAAATAATACCACATTTTGTACGTTGATGATAACAAATTTGTTGTTGCTGTACTACTATTAATGCTTATAGCAGAACTCAACGATTTTTAATGTCCTGACAGTATTTTAAGGACTGTGAGATAGTCTTTTAGTCAAAGTACAAGAATATTAGTTCTATATGATAGTAAATATTTTCACTGTATTAATATTTTGTACCATCGTTAGTTAAAGACTATCCATAGATTTGCAATTGACAAAAGTTGTTTATCATTATTGTTATAAGACTAAACCATATACATCATATCCATCATATTGTGATTTTTATAATACTATTGGCACAAGCAAATAGTAGAGCTATGCCTCTAGTCATATCAATTACCTTTGAATTAAGAAAAGGTAGAAGTAAAATAAAAAGAAAGATATAATAGAATATATTTTGTTTTCTTTCTACTTTCTTACGATAACATATTGTGTAATGTCGCCATATATTGGTGTGTTACCAAAATGATTCATTGTCTCTGCTGTACATATATGAAATCTGAACTGAAGGCTCTAAAATCCCCACTTTGGATACCGTCTCCTAAAGTCTTGTAAAGTTATAATGCTAAATGTGGATGTGATGTAAATAATGATTGTAATATATCGATGAAGCGCACCAGAAACACAAGTCGCATATCAAAAAATGCTTTTGTTTGTCATTGACTTAAAATCTCTGATATATCGGGGTCTATATATCGCGGTCTATATGATCGTACTATTACTAATTCTGTCATAACTCAGTCTCTATTTTGTTGCTGCCTAAGCTTTACTAGTGACTTTATTTAGGTGGAAATAAAACCAGATACATTTGTAGAGAAAGCACTATATTTTAGCGGGTTCTTTATGAATAAGGAAAAAGGAACTTATGGCTTTAGTCATGGGAATCGTAGTCGCTGCTGTAGCTTGGCAAAGAAGAAATGAAAGAAGAAAAGCAAGGGAAATAAAGAAAGAAATGAAGAAAAGGAGGAAGAAAAAGCGGTAATATTGAGCAAATTGCTACATTAATCAACGTAGATGAACTAAAATTACGGGTATGAGAATCATAAAATAATATTGAAAAGAAATATCCAGGATCTCCTTACAAGTCCTACCTTGTGCTACTATAGATCATCTATTGTAAGTATCTAAAGGATTTGATTTGATTATTGTAACATATATGAATGAGATCTTGGAGAGATAGAGATGTGCTGGAACGTACAATGCATATTCATATTCATATGACGACCATATATCCTGTTTGAAAGACTTTTGATATCAACAGATAGGAAGAACCTTTTCTTGCAAGACATTGTATATTGGCTTGTTGTTTCCTAATCGATGGTATACGAGATCAAATGGAACAAAAGGTGCATAAAATAATGATGATGTTCTTTTCTGTGCACGAATCTTAATCAAAGGGAAGCATTTCTTTTTTTACTTTCTGCACCTCTGAGGGCACTACATCAACAACTCCAAGCTGTAGCGCCGGGTTCAGAGCATCAAAGACAATCCAGGCTTCTTTTATTTTGTCATCTTCAAAATGAAATATGCTGATGCCCGTAGTTCGAAATTTCCGATGAGTATTTAATTTCTTTTTACGCGTAGCTTGCAATACCCATCTAATAGCAACCTTATCATGCTCTCCAATATTATCTACTACGTTAAACTGCATATCAGGAAAGATGCTACGCTCTAGTGAGATCCATTTCTTAAAACTCTTTAGACCTTTAACTTCTTTATATTGTCCGTGCCAAACGATATTAGAAGTAATTAAATTTTTTGCGTTATCAAGATTTCCCTTGTTTAATACTTCTTCAACGAATTGCAGAGCAATTGATTTGTTATTAGTAAAAGACATAACGAATGCTAGACAGCTGCACGCGTTATTAAATATTCGTTAAAAATTGCAGCAAAAGACGATTAGACTATCAGTATCGTTAACACCCTTGACGTGATATGTCAAAGAAGGAAATAACTCCTTTGACTAAAGGCTAACCAAGAGTACAATGCTGTATTAAGAACAACACTAGGGTTAAAGAAAGAGTATAGGGTGGCAATTAAAAATAAATCTGTATAATTGTATAAAAGATATCAGTTTTTGATTAAAACAATGGGTTTCTCTTAAATAATATGTAGCCTACAAGATGAAGTACGAAATTGCAAATAGACAAAAGACAACAAGCAAGGATTATGACAATATTATTAACATGTACTGCAATAACCATGACCGTTGTCATAACTAACATGGCATTAGCACAAAGCAGCAATACTACATCTCCATCTTCATCATCTTCTTCACCAGTTCAAGTACAAGCTGGAGGAGGAAATAGCACTATACCCTATACTGTATATAATCCTGCAACAGCACAGATAAAAACAGGTCAAAGTGTAATGTGGTATAATCCATCAGTAGCACCAGAGCCACATACTGTCACATTTGCTCTAGACAATAGTACAAGGCCTGAGCTAAGTGCCACTTTTGCCGTCAAGAATTCATCTAATTTTATGCCGATAGTAAATTTTACTAGTGAACCTGTAATCATCCCGAACCATAATAATCCCTCAACAACTTTGATATTAGGATCAAATGCAATAGCTTCAAGTGCAGTAGTGATAGATTCAACAGGTAACGAAAAACACCTCGGAAAGAACGCTGCATACTCTGTAAAAGGCGATGAAAAACTTGTCAACTCTGGTATGCTGTTTCCAAAAGGAATGGGACCGCCCAATGGAAGTACAACTTTTACACTAACATTTGAGAAAGCAGGAACATATGACTATTATTGTATATTACATCCATGGCAGAAAGGAAAAGTTGCAGTACAGTAAAGATATAGTATCAATATTCCTAACTTTTTTGTACTTAATTTTTACGATATTGCAGAAAAGGCTTTGCATTATAACTGCTTCTTCATGCTTGTAAGATACTAGAGATAATAACTGATATTAGATATATTAAATTCAAACAAACCTTGAAAGGTTTAGCAGTAAGACCTTAGCCTCCAGACCAGAGAATCGGGTGCTGGAGAGGAAAACTATAATGAAACTCCTCCAAAAGTAGAATGCAATTTAACTGACAAAGGACAAGAGCTTGTTGAGTCTATAATTAATTTGCTTCAAAGAATGGGGAAATGAAGTTCATATAAATAATAGAGAATAGTTGTTGTATGTAACCCATAGTAAAACTAATCAAAATTACCCTTATTTTAAAATGCTGCTACTTCCATCTATTATGAACTTTATACTCACCAATATTATAGATACCAAAACAATTTTTTTAAATGTGGTTTGGTTTATTCTACCAACTATTTTTCTTCCAATAAATGAGCCACCTATTGCAGTAGCAAAAAATACAGGTATATAGTAGTAGTATTGCGGTAACAGAAATCCTTGATAAATATATGATGGTATTCTAGTAGAATCTGTTGCTAATGCTATAACCGCTGCTGTTGCTATATATTTTGTCTTTTCTAAATTAAATCCAGTAAGAAATGTAGCTCGCAATGCTCCACCAGTTCCTACTATACCTGTAATGAAGCCAGAAATACTGCCACCTGTAATTGTTGTACTTGTATTTGCTGCGAATTTTAGCGATGGTTTAAGCAGAAATAAAACAGATAATGCTATTAAAAATATTCCAAGGATAATTTGCAAATTACTTTGCGCTATTACTCCAACAAGGGAAGCACCTAAAAAACTTAGAACTACACTTGGGATACCAAATGTAATTATTATTTTCTTATCTAATCCACGTCTAAAGAAATTGATTCTTCCTATGTTTCCTATCAAATGGGATATCGCTACTAGTATTAATGCAGTTTTAAAATCAACAAAAAATAATGCTAAAGGTAAAAAGATGGTAGAAGAACCAAACCCAGCAACAGCCCCAATAACTTCTGATATAAAAGCAATTAGAAAAAATAGTAACGATGCAGGGTCTAATGCATACATTTGTTGCTCTTTTCTCCGCTATATTGTATGAAACGTATTATAACCACAGGATATAATTTTTAGTCACAAGGTCAGAATATGTCTAAGGATATAGTAAAGATATCTAATCAATTGGTTGGCAATATGGGTCTTTTACATTTGCTACGAATTATCAAAGCGTGGTTGAAATTACCGACACAAAGTAGTAATGGGGTGCCTTATAGCTTCTATAGCTGGTGATGAAGTTTAATTTGATGAATATCGAATATTAGTTGTTATGAAATGGTGGTCTGGATGGACCTTAACTGTTATTATAGCTGCTATTTCGCTGGCAATTTCCTACGTTCTCTTTCAGTTGGGAATTTACCTTTTCTTTCTACCAGTTATATTTTTTATTCCATTAGCAAGGTTTTTCTTTAGAACCAGGCAGCGCTCACAAGTCATATGTCCTAGTTGTGGATTAGCTTCAAAAGGAAACTATTGCCCTAGATGTGGCACAAGACTTTACACAGATGGGGTTTGAGTCTTGTTAATTTGACCTTTTAGGTTGGATTAGGCATAATGGCATAGCATAACAGAAAGTATAACACAAGATTTCTAAAGTCATAAGTTAATCATCGCTACGCCAGCAGTTTTTATCCAGTAGAGTAAAATAACCTATTAGTCAGCAGGCAGGAAAGGCTTCACACGCCAATCATACATACACAGATAGACACGCGATGTAAACTACCCCTTAGTATAGTCAACCAACATCATTCTTATTGTCATCATATCGTGGCTTTTCCTCTGACCTGCTACTTCCTGTACTTCAGGGTTCTTTTTGCCTTGTCCTTTGCAGCTCTAATTTGTGTTCAAATTCTTCTATACTAAAAATTAGGTCGTTGGCCCAATTATCTCTAATGTTTCAAGCTCAAATACAGGATTTAACTCTGGATAATGTAACAACAGATTGGCCATTCTATGATAACGATAAGTAATTAACGAATAACGAATCCACTTTATAGCTTTTAGCGTTATTAGGCTGATTGTTTTCTTTCAGTCTCATGCAGTTAAGATTCAATATGTATTAGTTTGAGGTTCTTCTTTTTATTTTTCTTGTTTTATTGTGACTTGACTTTGTCAAGTTCTTGTAATCTTTTTTGGTGGTGTACAAGATTTCGATAAGAAGTTTGTATTGTCTATTTGAGTATCATATGTATCATATACATCAGATAGTATGCTAAGACATTAATACTTCCATTCTGGTGATATGTTGTTCCACCATGAGCGATATGGTTTAGCATCCTTGCCGATTTCATCTTTTATTCTAAATTCAATTGAATAAAACATATTCTCCATTGCATCAGTACCGCCATCATCAAATAACTCTCTACCAATTTCTTCTATACGCTTCTTTTTTGATTCAAAATCTGAAGCATTAGGATTCTGTATAGTATATGTGAGAGCATCATAAAGCTCTTCTTCTAAGTATGCATCCATTCGTAAGTCTCATAATTCTCTCGGATTTATGCTTGTCCTTTCTACCCAATTGGCATTTCTAATTACTTATTGAATCTTGATTTAATAGTATAGTTTCATTAACATATCATGTATGGTATTGGTATATTAGGAATAGCAATAATTGGTCTTGGAATTGCGTCACGTAA
This sequence comes from Thermoproteota archaeon, assembly GCA_046724555.1. Lineage (GTDB taxonomy): Archaea > Thermoproteota > Nitrososphaeria > Nitrososphaerales > Nitrososphaeraceae > JAFAQB01. The sequence goes on from JBKOWU010000025.1 coordinate 8,901, forward strand.
ACGTCATCAAGCTAGATGAATGTCTCCTTTTCAATCATATCTCATGAGTATTCCTAATATCTTGTTCATTGGATGCTTACACCTGCAGCTTCTAGTTCCGTGAACAGAAAACTTGTGATGACACCTATAGTAGGTGCATATTGGTTCATCTCGTTGACCTAACACATTCAGTACTTGGCCATTTTTCCAATTCTTGGACTTGGCCGTCTTTTGCTGTACCATGGTTAATCAAGGAAAAGGAAGAAGGAATGGTGTGTTATCCTTTTGTGAACATTTTGGGGCAAGCGAAGAATCGACTCCGCATTGAGTACCCTTGTCATTACTTATAGCATCAGCATACTGGAGAGACATCGCAGCAGAGAATATTCCAATTGTTGATACCATAGTTAGAATTATCATCGAGATAATAATAAGATGGATAAGCCTTCTCCAACAGTGTTATTATTAGTTGAAATATATTTGACTTTGATAGTATTACCGCAGTAATTTCTTTAGGAACTTCTTTCCATATAGAGAATTATGTGTTAATATCAAGAGAAAAGAAGTGTCATCAACCGAGATTATGACACATATGGTTGTTGTTTTCGCTCAAATTCCTGCATTCTAGCATTCAAAGCCATGACTTGGTCTGACAGCTGTGCTATTGCATCATCTTTCATTTTGTCACGATTTCTTAACGCTTGATTTAAGTCTTCTAGCTCTTCTACCTTGCTTTGTATATCTGCGCCTTGTCGTTCTAGCTGGTGGATATTTAGAAATGTCAGATAGGGTTCAATTTTCTTAAACAGCTCGGCTTTCTCTGATTCCTTTTTGCGCCAATACGTGCTCCCCGAATGTCCTATGAACCATTCCGAAAAATCAGAATAGCCCAAGTCAGATATGGTAGTTTTCACAAACCGTCTGAAGGAGTGAAGGGTTATTTGCCTGCGTCTTCCATTGCTCCCTTCTTCTCTATCACCTTTATTCATACGATCCAATGCCTTGCCAAAAGAATCACGCAAATCATCATACAAGTACCCTGGATTTGGTGTTTTTTTATCTTGATAAACTGCAAACACCAAGTCAATATCTTTCTTATTCGGTGTTCTGTATTCTGTTACCATTTTTCCAATTTGTTTGTCTTGGTGGCATACTCTTCTAGTTCGGTATTTGTAATCCAACAATGACTTTATTTGTTGAGCTATTTCTTCAGTTAAAAATACTGTTCTATCAGACTTTGTCTTAGTATATTCTCCTCTTACGAAAACCTTGGGAGGATTAGACTTCAAATCCAAGTCTTTAATACGAATAGATAATGCTTCAACAGCACGCATTCCTGTTGCAGCAAGTAACATTACATACGTTCGTAGTCGAATATTATCACATATATTCAGTATTTCTATAACGTCTTGTTTAGATAATGCTTCTTTCTTTCTCATAACTATTTTAGGGAGTTTTACTTTTAGCTTAAACTTTCTTGGACTTATATCAACGTCATAGTATTCAAGGAAATTTTTTACTGTTACTACACGCTGCTTTAATGTAGTTGTCGCAATATTGCAATTTCGCAGATATGCCGCATATCCATTTAATACGCTATATAGGTCCAGCGTATCATTTTTAATTTTTGCAATTACGTCACTTACAGTCAAACTATCATCGTACTCGTTTGCAACAAATTTTTCGAAGCTATTTAACCTGAAAAGATACTCCTCTTGCTTAGCATATGTTGTTCAACCCATTATAGCATTATATGATCATTATGTATACTAAATTAAAAATAAAATCAAAAAGTATTGCAGTTAAATTATCTATTTGTATGTTATGTTTGCCCAATGTATGTATTTGACATTGTTGCATAATTACTATGGATGGATAATAATATAGGAGATACTATTTTTGTTAAATTGTGTTGACTATTCATATTGATGGTGCAAGTCGCGGAAATCCAGGACCATCAGGAATAGGTATAGTGATAATCAAAAACAAGCTGATAATAGCTGAGTATGACGAATTTATAGGAAAAAAGACAAACAATCAAGCAGAGTATGCTGCATTGAAAAAGGCACTACAAATTGCATCCATGTTAGATAATGAAATTACAGTTTTATCAGACAGTAAACTCGTTGTTAGTCAAAGGAAGAATAAATATAGGGTAAGAAATAAACAGATAAAGATCATATTTAGAGAGATTTCTAATCTAGAAAAGCAATTTCGCACTGTTATTTACAGGTACGTTCCAAGAGCAAAGAATCACTATGCAGATTTTCTTGCAAATCGGGCAATAGATGAACACCTTTACAACAATATAAATAACAAGAGTGCACAATAATTGTAAGGATGGCAGCTGTGAAGATTCAGAGTTAAGCCCAATTTTATTATAAAAGATGAGGATAAGGCATTTGACTGAGCTGCCGCAATATATTTAGCATTAACTTATAATAGTCATAAATGCAATTTACGATTATAAGACCGCATAAATTAGAATACGTTGCTACTTTAACTCTTTAAATGGCACACCTAAATCCAGTGACAGGATCTGATGTTGATGGTATTTTTGCTTAATACTTTCAGAAATAAGTAATCAAATGAAGAAATCTCATGTCTATTAAAAGTATGTAATCTATTATGACATTTAAATTATACCTGCTGCTGTTCCTAAATATACATGGTATGCACAAATTATCAGAAAATATAGCTTGATTTATCTTTACGTATAAGTGGACAGCGAATGAGATAAAATGAGATTTATGATATCCCTAATTGATCATGAGAACATAAATTATCTATCAATATTATGGATTGACTCTTTTTTTGACTCGTCTTTCCTTTGACTTTCCTTTCGAGAAGCGTTTCTTGCTTTCTTTGATATCACCTCATCTGCTTTTGAAATATTATTATTATTATTATTCATTTGTCCTTGAGAAGAACCAGTTTCTCCCAAGACCATGTTAACAATTTCATCTACCGCTCTGTCAAGAGTAGAATCGATATTTTTTTTGATATCTGCGAGTCTGTTATCTGCTTCCTTAGTAATTAAAGAGGATTCGTCTTCAGCTTCTTTCTTTGCAATATCTACGATCCTTTTCGCTTCCTCATTAGCAATAGAAATTGTCTGTTGTTTCAAATTTTCAATTTGCTCGTTGGAATAAATTAATATTCGCTTTTTCATTTCCTCAATTTTTGAATTGAGATTATCAATATCTTTTTCAAGTTCAGCCAATGCATTGATAATAACCTCAACGGAAGACATTTTAGCTCCTGATCATTATTACTGCAATTATTGGGCATATTAAACCCTTACTGTATAGATGTATAAATCCCGATGATGACGTAAGGTGATAATAGTTAGCGGGTAATTTATTCCCTGTTATTCATTTCATTCTACAAAGCTCGAATTCTGTACTGCCAGTTTAAGGCATATCCAAATCTGGCGTTGGGAATTATTAAGATTGGCTAGGCGTTATTGCTTTCCAACTATCGAGCGAATAAAAAAATATTGAATATCTCCCAAGGTTAATTTCACATAGCCTCTCATCTCCTTCTAGAGACATTGAATCCTTGTTTGGATTTCCTCCGAACGCTGGCCTCAGAATAGCAATTACAGCTAGCCCGCCAGAGATGTCAGCCATTTCTTTGAGTCTTTTTACCTCATAACCCTTTAACTTTGGTACTGTATTGCTTGATTTTACCTGGATGAGCCAGACTGTTGAATTACGGGTAGCAATAATGTCTGCAGGCCCTCTGCTTCCTTTGGACAGTTGTATACTCCATCCTCTAAGCTTGAGATAAATTGCAATTATAAATTCGGCCTCTCTGCCAAATTTACTCCAAGAATGGGAGGAAACAACTGACAATAAAAAATCAAATTTGGAAACATTGCATTATTACTTACCGTTGAAAGCAATTTACCTTGTAGTCAAAAAAACTAAATAAGCTGAAATCTACTGTTTATGAACTTTATATTTAAGGTAGCCTGTAATCCCAGCCTTGGATACGCAGCAAGGAGAACTCATAGAAATTCGGTATAGTAGGACCAATTATTTGCAATAATATTAAAAAGGAAGATATTCCATACATATATAGTATATATCCCAAATTCCAAATGATATATGAATTAAATTGAGCGCTATATAGTTGGATCAAATTTAAAGAGAAAATAACAATCAATTTACAAACCATCAGATTTGTGGACTGAACAAGACGATCTCCTGTTTCTAAATTATTGTCCAGGTAAACGTGACAAATGTTATCATATGATATCTAGAGACACAGGTTGTAGGCCACATGAGATATTAAATATCAAGATAAAAGATGTAGTATTCAAAACTGCAGGAAACCACCAGTATGCAGAGGTTCTAGTTAACGGCAAGACAGGCATCAGACATATACATTACTCATGCCACTCAAGTAATAATGGATGCAGTAGATAGTTCAAAAAGATAGAAAGAATACTAAATAAATAACGTGCTGAAAGTAAAGAGAAGAAAAGTTGCCTCGAATTAACTGTAGAACTATACCAGAGCCTCAAGAAGGGACAAGACCAATATACAAGAAGAATGGCAGTAAAATTGAACCATTTATAGTGGGAAAAGCCGATATAGATTATATTTGTGGTAGATGTGACAACATTATTGCTCAAAATGTTTCTCAAAGTCAGATAGCCTCAGATGCAGTATTCCAATGTCCAAATTGTCAAGCATTCAATGAGATTGAATAAGTAGTTAATAAACAATA
>JBKOWU010000101.1:0-6985 GCA_046724555.1 Thermoproteota archaeon
ATGCTGTACCTCATGTATATTATCTGGTAGCGTCTCAATATTTTTGGGATAGTTTTCTACCAAAAAAATTCTTTTATCCTTTACAGGAGATGCTTCTATGACTTCTCTTAACGGGGTGTTACTTAGCAAACTGCCATCCCACGCATATACTCCTTTTTCCACTTCTACCCATCTAAAGTAATATGTTGGATAGCCCGTTGCCGCTAGTATGTGCTTTGAAGTTATTTGTTGTTTACTGCTATCAAAAATTAGGGGCTCTGCAGTCAAGACATTAACTGCAGTTATAATCAGACGTGAGTCAGGTTGACCCATAGGTTTTAGCTTGTTAAAATCAACAAACTTTTCTAAGGTCTCTATGAGTGGAGAATGATCAAATAGGTACGTCCACTCATGAGGTGCAAAATACTTTGGATCAGTAAGAGCATATTCAGGTCTCCACCTGGGCATAAAGACTTTCCTATTCCCATAGATTGCTGAAAAGTAAAATGAGATTAATGAATTAATTTGCGATATGTGCGTCATCTGCGTATGTTCTGTGGATGACATTTCTACCTGGTGTTCAGATGACTTGTCTTCTTTTACCAAAGGAAACTCCAAATTCATATCAGCATTACCCTCAGCTAGCTCTAACCAGTATTGTTCTAGTGCTTTTTCAGGATGGTCTTGCTTAGCACCGGCGATTATGGAAGCATTTACTCCACCAATTGATGTGCCTGCAACTATGTCGATTTTTATATTCTTATCTGCAAGAGCTTTGAAGACTCCACACCCAAATGCGCCTAAAGAACCTCCACCTTGAAGTATCAGTACGTTTTCTATGCCATGATCATCAGACATAATTGAATTCTATCAAGCTTATGATTTATAGGCTATAGACCTTGTCTTTGTTCTGGTATAGGTTTTGATGTAAAATATGTTATAGCTATAACTATTATTTTGTTATTAAGCCTCAAGCAATTACGTAGCACAATGTAGCAGGACGATTGACAATGTGAGAGAACAATGAACAATACGACCCCTACCACATTGTACTTTGCCACTAAATGCTTCGCGTCTATATACGCTTATAGGTAAAAAGACCTTAGAGCAGATGTAGCCAGTGTATGCTAGTAATACTGAGCGTTCTTTGATAAGCCTTTAAAACATACCAAAATATTGATCGTCTTTGGCATTATCTGATTACAGCTAGATTATATCAAGATTATACTAGCGTTATGGCATAACACTAAGAAATGTCATATTAAATATGGGTTATAGTTGAAATATTCTAATATTCAGGTCAAATTATTTTATGCGTGAGTGCTTGCAAAAAGCATGATCGTAGTATGTTGTTTATTTGATTTTTCTATCATTGAAATAAGGCAGCACTTTTTTACTGAAATCTTGGATAAACTTTATTTTATCTGGATTAGTCTAGTGGTTTGATGCAACCTTCAATTGAAGTGATTACTAGAGTGGATTGTCTTAATTTTTCATCTGATACTTCCTCTTTTGCTTTTTGCTCTAGCTCTCTTGGATCGCTTATGTTTAGGTTAAATACGTCCTCTAGCAGAGAAGCTCGCCAAAATTCTGTGGATTTTAAGGCTTTATCATAATCTTTAGAATACGATAATTTTTGGTTTTGCTATTTTCTCCAGAGGCAGGATCTTTTCCTTCCTTAACTGCAGCTTTGTCAAATATATCAAATGTTTCATTTGATTTATCTGGTTTTGCTAATATAATTAAACCATCAGTTAATAATATTTAATGGTTTTTGGAGATTTGTCCTTGATCAAACAGTGGTAGGAGAAAATATGTGGTTAGAATCAATAATCCACTGATACAAATTTTTAATTCACATATAAAAACAATAATGAATATAGATCAAAAGAGATGTCAAAAAATTCATCTGCTCAAAATATACCACAAGAAGCAACAAGACTCAAGAAGTTAGCCAAAACAGCAGCTAGATATATGGAAATGGAAGAATTCAAAGACTCCGATCATCATACAGGATATTTCTGTTATAATTGTATGTACTTTATCAAACCAAATCATTGTGCTATAGTAACAGATGAAGGGCCAGATGTGTATGACAAGACCTCCGGAGAAATAGCACCTCATGGCATATGTGCGCTATGGGAACCCAATAAAGACGAAATACATGGTCGTACTAGTCATGGAAAATCAGATGAGTCTACCACAAATGTTTCTGCAACCTTCTCATGCGAGATATGTAATGAGAAATTTAACTTAAGAGAAGAGCTAAAACAACATACAATGCAAGAACACATAGACAATATATCAGAAGGATATAATAAATAGTTAGGACATAGTCTCGACTCCACTCTATAATATTCGAATAGAAATGATGCCCCGAAATTTCTCATTTGTGGGATAATCTATTCCATTTTATAAAATATTATCGAATCAAAATGGTATTATAGACACAACGGTTGGTGAACGATTGTCAAATTTGTTGTTATGAATATGACTCATCTCATTCGTGTGTAAAGGTTGCTCCTGCGTAGGTTGGTTCATATCTTGCTGATGTTGTGGCTGTTGTTGTGATGGCTGCAACTGCGACTGAGAATGCTGAAATGGCGGCAAGAATGGGAGCGGATTATCCTGTGGGTCATTTGAATTTGCATTAGCTATATTTAACGTACTCAAAAAAATCGTTACGAGTAAAGTGGAGATTATACCTGCTAAAGCAGGGATTAATGTTTGAGAGAATCTAACTTTGAACTTCTTCATTTGTATACAGGCTAGATGGGTATGCTTTATTTTGGTTGGTAGTGATTTGTAGCAGCAAAATGGCAGATTAAATATTATACTAAATAGAACTTTCTAAAGTATGTTGCCAATTTTATAATAACAATAGGGAAGATCTACAGAAAAGAAATAAAGATTCAAAGGAAGTAGCAGAAGATAGTATCGAATTCCGTAGCTCTATGTATTGCATATGTCTCTCCACACGTTCATTCTCTGAAAACTAGATCCTTCCACGCTCGAGTCAAAATCGCCAGCATCCTCACTGTGTGATTCTTGAGAAACAGATTTGTCTTCATCTGATAGCTCTAGGAGAGCAGAGAAAGGTACTTTTGAATAGTTACCGTGTTGTTGTTTTATTTTTTTGTGACGGCAAATGTAGGGTCTGTAGAACTACCACTTACGACGATAAGCGATGAGACTATAGCAATGGTAAATAGTGCAGCTGTTATTCCGCTGGTGAACATTACTATCATCGATGTTAGTAGCCTATGTTTTTAAAAGGTGCTGTAACTATAATGATGTCAAGCAAAAATTAGAAGAGAAGAAAAAGATCGAAGAGGAACTGAGAGAAGCTGATACTTTACTAAAAAAGAAGAATGTGAGTATTGAGGCTCTTAATGAACACATTCAGCTAAATCAAAAACCCAATGAACATGGATTATCCTGAAAGTATATTGAGAAGCTACTCAATCTCATGGAGAATGCTAAAGAATATGGATTCGATGCTAAAAGAATTACGGGGAAGCTACGTAAAATAAAACGACTAGAGAAGTTTACATAGCTTAATAAACACATTTCAACCTCAATAGGTTTTACAAAGTTATGACAATAACAATATCTGATCACAGAATAAAGATGATTCTTGATTCACTCGGTTATTCTTCACTCTATCCACCACAAGAATTGGCTATTTCTAAAGGTCTTTTAGAGAAGAGAAACTTGCTAATTACTACACCTACAGCAAGCGGTAAGACACTGATCGCAGCATTGGCCGCAATAAAAGCAATTGAAGAGGGACTAAAAGTCGTTTACCTTGCTCCATTACGTGCAATAGCTACAGAGAAATACGAGTACTTTGGAGCTCTTGACCATGTTAATATTGATGGTAGGAAAATCCGAATTAGGGTTTCTACTAGCGATTATGATTCATCAGGAATTGAACTTGCAAAAGCAGACATTATAGTTCTGACAAATGAAAAAATGGATTCTATTATAAGGCATGGCGCTGAATGGATCTATAGAGTCGGACTCTTTGTAGCTGACGAAGTACATTTACTTGGGGACCGAGACCGTGGCCCTACCCTTGAAATGATGCTAACCAAGATACGTAAAATGTATACACAATCCCAGATTTTGGCATTAAGCGCAACTGTTGCAAATTCCGAAGATATTGCAAAGTGGTTAGGCTGTGAACTAATCAAAAGTAACTGGAGGCCGACGAAGTTGGTCGAAGGAGTATATGAAAATGGAATAATTCGTATGAATGATGGCAGTAAAATCAGAATTAAAAACTCATCATCTCCTGCTATTTCATCTTCTGCAATAGATGTTGCACTAGATTGTATCGAAAACGGTGGACAAGCGTTAATTTTTGCTGAGACACGCAAAAGAGCATCTTCACTCGCCCTGAAGGCTTCAGAAGTTGTTAATAAAAGACTTGATAAAGCTACTAAAACTATGGCTGCAAAAACATCAACAGAGATACTTAACAGTGATGACACAGAACTTACAAGAACTCTCTGTCAAGTAGTATCAAGAGGAGTGGCTTTCCACCACGCTGGATTAGGACAATCAAGCAGAGAAATTGTGGAACAATCATTTAAAGCAGGCGTAATCAAACTTTTAACTGCTACTCCAACTCTTGCTGCAGGTGTTAACCTGCCTGCAAAGAGAGTCATTTTATCTAGTATATTAAGATATGATTCTGACTATGGCGGGAATATGCCAATTACTGTTTTAGAGTACAAACAACTTTGCGGCAGAGCTGGAAGACCAAAATACGATACCTCTGGTGAAGCCATTATCGTGACTGGATCTGGAGCGAGCGCAGAGGATATCTATGATCATTACATATTAGGTAATCCCGAACCTTTGCGGTCTCAAATGACCAACGACAAATCAATCAGGGTTCATCTGCTTAGCACTGTCTCAAGTATTCCTGGATTGAAAAAATCTGAAATTTATGATTTATTTGAAAGCACATTGTTTGCTCAACAATATAGAAAAGCAACTGTAACTTTTAAGATTGATAATGCATTAAGCTATTTAGAATCAGAAGCTCTTATCAAATCAAAAAATGATAGATATATTGCAACAGACTTTGGAAGACGGACATCACTGCTTTATATTGATCCATTAACTGCAATAGAGTTTAGAAAGGCTATTCAATCTATTGAACGCATTCCAAATAGTAATAATGATTATAACAAAGATTCTATTAATAAGCACACCTTGGGGCTTCTATGCCTTATTACTAATAGTGCAGATTTTTATCCAAAATTATCATTACGAAGAAAAGATATTGATGAGTTAGGTGTTATATTCGTGCAACATGCTGATGAGCTATTCTATCAAGTAAATGAACATGATTGCTCAAGAAGTGTATTAGCTCTTTATGAGTGGATTAATGAAGCTAATGATAGAGTGTTGAGTGACAAAGTTGGAGTAGAACCTGGAGATATGTATAGAATAGCTGAGATCAGCGAATGGCTGGCTTATTCTTTGTATGAGGTTGCTAAATTGCTCCGTCGTGAAGACTTGCTAGGATCAATTCAGAGTCTTAGACTTCGTATAAAATATGGTATAAAAGATGAACTCTTACCACTTGTCAGACTTGAGGGAATAGGTAGAATAAGAGCACGAAGCTTATATGATGCTGGCGTAACAGATGTAGCAAAAATTGCAAAAATGCCAGAATTAAAACTCTCTCGAATACCAAAAATTGGCCCAGCTGTAGCAAGGAAACTTAAGGAGAATTTGGAGAAGACAAACAAATAGTCCAACTACAGATGATAGTCTAAAAATGTCGTAACAGATATCATAAAAAGTAATGAAACATTTTCTATCCGTTTCTTTTATTATTCAGTGACCTACTAATAACGCATGTTTCAGCTCATAATAACAATTACCTTTTGGAAATTACAAAAGTACCAAAAATAATGCTTTTAGTATCTTACATGACTAGAACGATCTTGATCATGACTAACAATACTGAATACTATCATCCTTATCATTGTCATGAATCAGTCTTAACATTGTGATGTCACGAAAGAATTGTGAAACTAACTTGCCAGCATTTTGAGATCCTACACAAAATAGATTTTACATGGGATACAGTTGCTTAATAATATGTCTTTTCATTACTGCAAAGGAAGTTGATGATATATATTGTAACATTAGAAACAATATTCTAACGTCACATAATTATATACCTGGCACATACAATGTAAAATCAATAATAAATGCTCGACCTGTATTATGCAAAAGAAATTATAATTTATGGAGTAATTGCCTCAGCTACATCTTTTTTTATCACATTATTTGGAACGGCCAAAATGATTGATTTGTTAACTGCAAAAGGTGAAGTAGTACAAGATTATCATAAACCTGACAAACCAAGTATTCCGAGGCCAGCAGGACCGGCGCTTGTTGCAGGTATTGTGGTAGCTGAAATTCTTCTGTTCTTGCTAACTTGGAAAATAAGGATTATCGCTATTCTACTTACAGCTGCGATCTCTTTCTTCATTGGATTTGTCGATGATAAAAAAGTTTTGCCAGGGTGGTTCAAACCTGTTACTCTGGTAATAGCAGCAATCCCATTGATAGTTCTGGGCGCTCATGAAAGCCACCTCAACCTTGAATTTGGGAGGGTAGCTATTCCATTACTGTATATACCACTAATATTGGTCATTATTCCAATTGCTGGCAATACTATTAACTCAATTGACGTCTTAAATGGAGTTGCTAGTGGATTTGTAATTATTGCCATGATTCCACTTTTAGCCAGTATAGCTATTTTTGGCAGTAATGAAGTATTCATTGCTGCACTTCCTTTGTTTTTTGGAACAATTGCATTATATAAATACCATAAATTTCCAAGTAAGATATTTCCTGGCGACTCTGGAACATTATTAATGGGTGCAATGTATGGAGCAATCGCCATTGCAGGAAATTCTGAAATTATTGGAGTAATTGCCATTTTACCAGCTGTTATGAATTCTTTTCTATTCCT
>JBKOWU010000099.1:0-10077 GCA_046724555.1 Thermoproteota archaeon
TTAGGTCTAGTACAATCCAATATTGCTTCAAACGCTACTTTAGCTCAATCTCATGCAAGCGCAGTCGCTGAACACCTTGACACAAATACTACAAAAGAACTTGCTGAAAGAAATAAACTAGTTACAAATGACTTGACTAAAGCCATATCTGATTTGAATCAAACAATCCAATCAAAGCCTGCAGTAGACGTTGTTAAAGGAAAAATTAGCAATATTAATGCACTCTTACAAGAGGCCATCACAGTGCGTGTTGAGAAGACTCAGTTGACTAACTCTACTGTCAAAGGCCAAGCTGTTAGCGATATTGCAGATGAAGCTTTGGAGAGATATAGAGAAGCTTATGGAATCGAAGAAGGGAAAAGTGCAGCTGGACATAATACCATAGTAAATATGGCCGACTATCAGAGCGCTCAAGCAATTGCAGCCAAAATTCAAGAAATGTTTAATGAAGCAAAACAACTAACATCAACATCAGCTGCAATTACCAAAGTAGGCGATGACTTGACACAATTTAAAAATTATATAGATTCAAAGACTCCATACGATAGGGTTAATTCCTACATGGAAGATACGCTAGACCCGGATATTAAAGCAGCATTTAAATTGTAACTGTATGAAAAATAACTTTATATTTTTCTATTTCTGTAGCTTTATTCGCTTTCATACTGAGAAGTATTATACTAAAAAGCGTAATAGCATATGAATATGCAGTTCTCAAGCCGACAAGCTTTCGCAATGTCATCCTCACTGGTAACAATCACTGCCATCATTATTGCTACTATTGTTTTCTCATCAATCTTTGCATCTAATGCAATTACCGCGGAGCAATCTGCATTTGCAGATGGCTTAACGCAAGAGCAATTATCTGCCTCACTAGGAAACAGGAAGGCTGATTTGCTTATTAAAACGAATCCACCTGTGGTTACAACGGAGACCTTGTCCCAAGGTCAAAAACCTACTGCTGAATTTAGATTATTTGATTCAAATACAAACCAATCGTTTAATCATGTAACATATTATATTATTATAGAGAAAGATGGTAAAAGACTGCTTTCTGATATGTTCCATGATCATAATGGTGACCTCAAAATACAAGTAAACCCTATTAACATGACAAGTAAAGCCGCTAGTACTGCTATTGTAAGTGGAGGTGAACAGGATCCTCTATTGGGTATATTAACTGCAACACAGACCAATCCTATAACTGTATCAGGTCCTATATTTGTTAGAGGCGGATTGTACCATTTTATAGTGAGAATAGAAACAGTAGATTCGGATTATACACTATTGCCGAATAGTCAAGAACCAATCTATGACAGTTGGTTAAGTATTGGCAATACGGAAAATAGACAAATAAGCATAGATGGTAAGCAGATTCCAATTAAGATTATATCTTATTACGATAAACTAAGTAACTTTGGATTTGATAACAAAAACATGCAAATGAAATTTGATATGCCATTTAATTGGAATGTAAGCAGAATAAACAACACTAGCATTTTTGTTCATGAGGAAGTAACTGTGCCAAAAGCAAACGCATTTACCATCAAGGGATCTTTCATTGGTAAAGTAAATGGTATAGATATTTCAAAGGATGTCGTGGTAGATAACACCAATCCTGAAAAAGATGTTATCCATGTTATGATACCAAAGAATAATCTAGTTCAGCTTGCAGATCAAGTGAATAAAAATGGACAGGCTTCTACGGGGTTAATGAAATTTACCTTGCAACCAGGAGGAACAGGAGCAGCAGGAGTGTCCATGCCGATGTCATCAATGGGATCAATGGCTTCAGGTATGTAGTGGTAATGGTAGTGATAGTTAGTAATAAATGAGCTTCAATATCTCAGCCTCTTCTTCTTGTGTTATATTATTTTCATCATTACTATTCTTAATTATGCTAGCAATTACTGTTGCTCCGTCTCTAAATACTGCTGCCCTTGGACAAAGTTCCCCCTCTTTATCGTCTTCTTCTAATACTACACAACAGACATGGATAGACAAATTAAACAACCTTAAAATCCAGTTTGGATATTTACCGGCAAGACCAATTATCGATGCACCTACTCAATTAAAGTTTAGCGTACAGAATCTACAAACTGGTGAGCAGTTAAAGAATTTCTCTGCGAGGGCTGTTGTACTAAGTAATGCTGGAGGACAACAGAGATCCTTTAAATTTACTAATATAACAGCAGCTCCGGACGGTACCTATTCTGTGAAATATCTATTTCCTGATTCAGGTTTATATCAAGTGCTTACAAAAATAGATTCAAATGATTTCACTAGCTTAGCCTCATTCAATATCTCTGTTCCATTTGCACCACTTGGTACTGTAAATTTGGGTAATTTGAATCCAATGGCTCTTCCTGCAATAGCAGGAATTATTGCTGCTACAGTTGGGATAACTTTGATATTGAAAATAAAGAAAAAGAGAAATGAAATCTCTTAGTAGAGTGAGGCTTTCAAACGTAGTTGGGGTTATGAAACAAAACAACTTACTGATCATTTAGCTTTCAAATCAAACTATTGTGAGGAAATGCTTCTGATATTGATATTGCATTATCAATTAAGGCTAACAGTAATAATAGTGATAGGATAATTGTAAATAGCAGATATCTTATAGATTGAAAATATATTTTATTAACTTTCGTGTCCACAAGTTATAAAATCTGATGTATGGGTTATAATCATATTTGTACTTTTTTGGATATTCATAACCAACAACTGTAGATTCCTAGTTGTTCTTGTTTATTTAAGTTATTAATTATAAAAAGTCTTATTATTAAGAAACATGTATAGGTATGAATTAAAGCGCTCCATAACATATTTCGATTTTGATCCAGGATTAAAGTACAAGCAGTTAGGTAATATTGTGCTTCAAGAAAAAAATAGAAAAATATGGTTGTGAATACAACATCGAATAGATGTTGTCACTATTTTCGGTTGCTTCTTTGTTTAGCTATGACCTTTAGGTTATCCTTGTTAGCCAGAAGCACCAGGCATGATTTCATTGACACCAATTGTTATTCCACTGCTTGCAGGGAATGTTATTGTTTGATTAGATGGATTTTGGATAGCTATGTCTGTCTGAGTGACATTTTTTGCAGTGTCTGAGCCAACATCTACATGGTATATACACATAGCGCCAGGCTGAGATAATTCCTTTACAAGCTCTGGTTCTACAGGCTTAACATCGGGAGCTTGACCAATCAGTACATTGACTATGGGTTTTGAACTTGAATCACATGGTACGTGTAATGCTATGTGTCCATTACCTATCTTGTAAGGTGTCGAATCATAAAGATGCAAGAACCCCATTCCTGGAATTGATTTTCCCTCTAAAAGTATTGTAACGGTGTCTCTTGTGACTGTAGTTTGATTCGTAGCGCCGCCGCCACCGCCTTGTGTTCCTGTCATATTCATACCTGACGACGAAGTCTCGTTGGTTCCCTGTGCTAAGGCCGTTTTAATACCACTACTATTACCAGCCATGAAAGCCATTGATACTACAACCGCAGCTAGAAATCCAAACATCAGTAATCTAGTTTCGTTGCTTTTATTTTGCATTAGAGCTATTCAATGACTGTTATAAATAAGTTTTATAGTACACTCGTCGAAGTTATTTACTTATTCGATATTTGTACCAATGGACTTAAATTATCAGATTGATTATTGACAACTAAGAGAAGTATGCAGAAAGGCGGAGCTACTGGACGGCTGCATGACTCGGTAAGCAAGCTTACTTTATTAGGTATCATTACAACCTCCATAATGGCAATTTTATGGATACCTGTGATTATGCCACATATAACACACCCTACTATGATTTATCATATTTCTCTGCATACAATAAGTGTCATTATCGCTGTTTTTCTTAGTGTCGTGTCAATTCTTGCATACAGGAGAAACAACAATAGTTTAAGGCTACTGTTTATGAGTTTAGGTTTCTGCTTGCTAGCAGGAATTGAATTCTTATATCTATTTCATGCAACAGCAAATATTGCAGATGTTATAATACCTATAGTGGATGTAGAATTATCTCATGCTATTCTTTTGATAATGCTGACTTTGTTTGGTATTGGTATACTGAAGGTGAATAAGACAGTATGAATGATGTGTCGGTATCAGCAACTATTACTACTAGTTTTGACAACATAGCCATAGAACAAGGAAAAGACCATTTAAGTGAAATACAGAATAAGCTGATAAACTTCATAAACTCACAACCAGGTATACGATACAGAGAGCTCCTTAGATTATCTGGACTTACCAATGGTGTTCTAACATACCATATAACAAACCTTGAGAAGTCACGATGGATAATTGCTGATAGAAATATTAACAATAAAATCACACGATATTATCCAAATAATATACCAACCGAAGAAGCTAATATCATAGGACATATTAGGAACAATCCCGCAAGACAGATTATATTATTTATCCTCAACCATGATTCATGCACTTTTAATCAAATTATAGAATATACAAAGAAGGCACCATCTACAATATCTTGGCATCTCAAAAGACTTAAAGACTCAGGAATAATATCTGTTCTTTATAATAATACTAGTCGCTGTCAGCAGCTGTATAAAATTAGAGATTTTGAATCAATAACAAGTGTATTGTCTAAGTACAAAGAAAGCTTTGCAGCGGATAAAATAGTAAATAATTATACTGACATTATGGAATCTCTATAAGGATCAGTATATGATTGAGTACTACAAAGAAATAATGTTACAGGAAGCAGAAAAACTCTACAATAACATAGTAGACCAGATTCTTTGTGAGGTAGTTAATGAAAATGTTGCCAAACAATCTGCAGAAACTATGCAATCTTCAGTACCTGCATTACCATTTGAGGAAGGAGGAGTTGATGATGATAAGCAAAACCAGGCATAATGATCAAAGGAAATGACCCCCCAATATGAATCATCACTGAAGTATAACAACTCTTTTTTCATTTTATTATATTGACCTGCTCAGTTTCTTTTTGTTCGCTCAACTTCGCCCTATACTTTGACGGTTTTGGTTTAGTTCTTAATCTAAATCCGGAGCATGGGCAGCATAGTCCATTCCATTGTATGAACAAATTACATTGGCGACAACGTTTCTGTCCAGTAGCATAACGACCAGAACTAACTGGTTTGTGTGATTTGTACCGTACACATATTTCCTTTGCAACTAGTTTATTCTTATTATTACTCTTTCATTATTACCAGATATACCATACTCATGAAAGTCATTTACTTCCTACCTTTCCATAATAGTGCATACTTCAAAAGTACATTTACAATAACATTATTTTATTTTGACTGAAATGTTGTTCTAGGTTGTTTTTCCACAGTTTTGATCCCCCATTACCGTGACCCCAAACTTTATACTATATTATCTTCCTTCTATTCTATGATAATGAGGAGAGCAAAAGTGCTTCTTAGCAGCATGATTATATCCATAGTAATATTCACTGCTGCAACCTTAGTTATCTTAATAGGATTTGGAAATTTTGGTATAGCTCAAGGCCAAGCAAATGACACATCATTAACACCAGCAAACGATACATCATTAACACCAGAACAAAAAGATGCAATATGTAATCCTAATAATCCTTCATCAAAACTCAATCCTGTTAATACAACTGAATCAAGGATATGTGGTATTCCAAAAACAGTAAAGTCGCATTTATCAAATATGACTACATCAGCAACAACAGAAACAGGGACAGAAACACCATCAGTAGTTCCTACTCCACCACCAACATCACCTTCACCGCCTCCACCGCCTGTAACTTCTATAGCACCAGAAGCAGTTTCTCCACCACCGCCTCCACCGTAATAGAGATATCAGCAATTTCCTTTGCTTCTATAATCCTGCTATCCAAAATAATTCAATTTGACCTGCAATAATAAGCTCTCTGTGCGGATAGAAAAGCAAACCATAAATTCCGAGTTTGCACTTACAAAACTAACAATGCCTTCTTGCTTAATATCAACACACAGATGTTCTGAGCAGTAAAAATTTACAATTTATGGCTCATGTAAAAAATGACAATTAAACAAATTAGTAAATATTAGTTTAAAAAAGAAATGTAATTTTGGTAAACAAATAGCCTCTTATCTAGAAAGCTGAATGCGACTAGATATACGACCAAACATGGTACAAGAGAAGATATGGGGGGACAGGTGGGGACAATGCATTGCTTAACAACCCCAGTAGAACCTAAATTAGCTCCGCATAAGGCTGATAGAATCCAATGGTGAAAAGTGGCTTTGCGTCATATGTACGTCAAATTAGAGTACAACACAACTAGTAGAAAATAATATCCCATCAAGTCTTTCATGCAGAGATGCTTTTCAACTATTTTGATTGTGCCTACATCATCAATGAGCTTTGATTTTCATAAATGTTAGCATGAATTAATAGGAGTTTGCTATTTTGTATGTGTAGAGTAGAGATAAATGAGATACTTTATACATAAAAAATAGTATTTCTCAATATATAAGGGGTTATAAACTCATATAAGCAAAAATTTGCTATTGCTACATATGCATTTTGTCTTATAGGGATAACAAGAGGTCAATATGGATAAGAACAATAGCTCCGATACAAAAGGAGATAATAAAATATCTCGCTTGCAATTTCTGAGATTGCTGGGAGCTAGTGCTATAGGTTATTTTGCATATCGTGCTGGATTTATCAATAGCTTATTTAGAAATGCTACTGCAGAAACAGGAGGATGGTTAGGAATTCTCACACCACAAAAATATGTTGCACCATCACTACCACCGCAAACAGGATTGTTATCAGCAGGAACACTAGATGAAGATGGCATACTTATGATGGCAAAACCAAAACCAGATGGGTATTCTTATAGATTCGACCCAACCGTATTTCCATCTATTGATATAAAATTAGATGTGACTGGTACAGCAGGGCTTGAAATTAAACAAGAAGGTTCTGTCAGATACATTAGATTTACCAGTCATAAGCCAGGTAAAGGAGCTGGAAATTACACAGCACGCCTTCATGTATATACGGAAGATAGAGCAGATGAAGATAAACAGAGATATACATGGATAGACGGTGCGAAAGAGATGGGTTGGTTAACACATCCAAACGATCTTAAAAATGGCGAATGGACATTTATCTGTAGACCAAACAAGATCTTTGACAATACAAATGCTATATCAGCCAAGCTTGGCGGTGGCGAACACACTGCTGGAAGTCCAAAGAATGATGAGGCTTCCTGCTGGAATGTGAATTGGTATTATGAACCTACTGAAACAAATGTGATTACTTTTGAATATACACATCCAGATTACGAGCATGGTCATGATGTAAAAATACTCAACAGATACAAACCTTTAGGTGATAGATGGTTTGGCTGCAAAGTAGTAAGTATGGTAAGACCAGACCAAAGTGCACGTGATATTGTTACATACTTCAATGAAGATCCAATTGATCTAGATACAGGTCAACCAAAGAATGACGGATGGAAAAAGTACTTTGAATTTACTCATACTGGTCAAGGACCAAAATATAAAATACCACATACCTGGGGTGGTGCAAAGAGTACATGGCGTAATGACCAGTTAACAAGTATTGATGTTGCATATATGAATCATAGAGAGATAGTTGCATTGAGTAATAATAGTAATCATGGTAATATTAGTACTCCTGTCTAGTTTTGTTGATGTTGTGGTAATGTTGATATGACAATATTAGCCTTACTACTATCAAAATACCAATATAAGGTTTAGAGAGCTATTCGGATATCTAGTGGTTTCAATGTAATAGTAAATAATAAGGCTCTCATCATTACGATTAACACCAGAACAAAGAGCAGCGATGTGTGATCCTAATAATCCATTATCAAATCCTAATCCTGTTAACACCACTGAATCAAATATATGTGGTATTCCAAAGACACAACCCTTGAATCTAACAACAACCTAGAAAATACAACTCAGAAGGAATAGCCCAGTCAGAGGCACCACTAGAACCACCACAGGAGGGCTAACTGACCATGATTTTATTACGCTAATTCTATACACTCTTTTGTGTATAGAATGTCTTATGTATTATCCTCTTTGTAAGGCATTACCTTATGCATGCTGCAGTAAATTATTGACTCTTAGGATAAAGTTTAGGAGAAAATTTATCAGTGGACATGACAGTTAGCTAGCTAATAGAGTATAATGTAAATGTTATATAGATACGTTTTCTTCAGGTAAGAGATTGTATAACTTAATAATTCAAGTTATAATTCTTGCACAAGATTTATAATTTAGCCTATAAGAGCTCTTTCTGTAGCGGTATTGCTTTGTATCCATATCAATAAAGAAGTACCACAATTCCCAAAGGTACTATTGTTATTTACAATTTTGTTTCTTTCGACTTTCCTAGGAATTGGATATTTCTATTATTATCATCATTCTTTTAGAGTTGCTGCTGCACAAAAGGAAGTAGAAGATGAACCCAAGGAAAAAGATAATGTTTTACCAACAGTAAATGACCCAAACCTAAAGGTAGAGAAGGTCTTTGAAGGCCTTAGATTTCCTACAAAAATGGCATTTTTAGGACCAAATGACATTTTGGTATTGGAGAAAGACAATGGTACGGTACAAAGAATAGTAAACGGCAAGATGCTACCAGAACCCATACTTGATGTTAATGTTGCAAATAAATATGAAAGAGGAATGCTTGGAATTGCTGTTGCAAAACATAATAATAATGATCAGCAACAGCAAGAGCAAGAACAAGGTAATGATGCTGGCATAAGTAGTAGTAGTAATTCTAATAATGATAATAGTGGTCTTGTTGGTATTGTTGGCGGTAGTGACAATAGTGCTGCTGCTCCTGATAGTGATGCTGACACCAGACCCACATACGTCTTCTTGTATTATACAGAATCTAAAGTAGAAGGTAGTGATATTTGTCCTGCACATGGAACTAAATGCGATCCTGCCGGTGAACCATTCGGCAATCGTCTCTATAGATATGAATTAGTAGATAACAAACTAGTAAATCCATTACTTTTATTGAGTTTACCATCTAACCGTAATCAACATAATGGTGGTCCAGTTGTAATAGGTCCTGATCAGAAAGTATATGTCGTCATTGGTGACATAGCTCACAGGAGCAAAGCTCAAAATTATAAAGAAAATAGAGATGCAGATGGCACCAGTGGTATATTAAGAGTTACACAAGATGGTCAGATAGTAGCTAATCCTCCTCTTGGTAATACTATACCATTAGCTTTGTACTATGCATATGGCATACGCAACAGTTTTGGAATGGATTTTGATCCTATAACTGGTAATTTATGGGCTACTGAAGCTGGTTTTGTTTTTGATGAACTTAACTTGGTTAACCCTGGATTCAATAGTGGATGGGCAAAGATTGATGGGATTGCATCTATGTGTAAACCAGGAACATGTAGTTATTTGAGGGCTAATGTTTCTTCTCCTTCTTCTTCTTATCCAGATAGTTTAGAAGATTTTGGTGGAAGAGGAAAATATAATGATCCTCAATTTGTATGGGTAGGTAATCCTACTCCTACTGCAGCCAAATTCCTCAACTCTGACAAGCTAGGAAAACAATATGAAAATGACTTGTTTGTGGGGGACTTCAATTACGGAAATCTTTATCATTTTAAACTAAATGAAGATAGGACAGGATTAGCGTTAGATGGCCCACTTGCAGACAAGGTAGCAAATAGTCCAAATGAAACTAAAAGCATACTATTTGGAACTGGATTTGGCGGACCTACTGCACTTTTCATCAAGAAACACACAGATATTGGGGGAATTACAGATATAGAAGTTGGTCCGGATGGTTATTTGTATGTTCTTACATTCAGTCAAACACAAGGAGCAATATTTAGGATTGTTCCTAAATAGTTGATGAGAAAGACAACAGATAAAGAGTGCAATAAAGAAAGGAAATTATTAATCTATCTTCTTGTTCTTATTTTGACTTTCAGACGACATATGTTTCATTTGCATTGTTATTAGTGCACTCTTCTTCTTCTTCTTCCTCAACAATCAAGGTACTAGACATTCTTAATAGCCATAA
>JBKOWU010000093.1:0-4466 GCA_046724555.1 Thermoproteota archaeon
ATATTGCAATTGTTGTTATCGGAGTTGCAATCGTTTGGTTAGGTTTACGCTTTGCATTTGGAACCAATAACCCGTTTTATGTAGTTTCTAGTGGAAGTATGGTTCCTACTCTCAATATTAATGATGTATTGATTGTAAAAGATAGCACTGGAGGCAACGGTAATGCTAATTCATTTAATAGTCTGAAGGCTGGTGATATCATAGTATTTCATCGACCTACTGGGCAGGACAGAATAATCGTTCACAGAGTTGCAGAGATCTATAACAATTTTGAAGGAGAGAGAATTATCAGAACAAAGGGTGATGCAAATCCCTCTTCAATTCCTGGAGTGGATTATCCTATTGGAGCTCAGCAGTACATCGGCAAGGTAGCATATGTTATTCCAGGAATTGGATTAATCACTAAAATCATCAGTCCTCCTGTAAATTATATTATTATAGTTGTTATCCTTGCTATTTTATTCTTCAATAGGATGGGAAGAAGGAAAGACACTGAAACCTCACAATCATCATCGTCAGGAACTGTAAATACATTTTCTCCGCCATCGTTACCACCACCAAACTAAGACCGAGCATGAAAGTAAAAACAGAATATCTTACTTTTAATACCAAGTCAAGACGTGAGTTCATCAACATTACACCAAGAGTCGAAAAAATTCTTGCAGAAAGCACAATCAAGGAAGGAATATGTTTGATAAATGCAATGCACATTTCTGCCAGTGTTTTCATAAATGACGATGAAAGTGGTTTGCATGATGATTTTGATCGATGGTTAGAAAAACTAGCGCCTTATACTCCCGAGGAATACAAACATAATAGAACAGGAGAAGACAATGCTGACGCGCATCTGAAACGTCAAATAATGGGCCGCGAGGTTGTTATAGCAATCACAAATGGCAAATTGGATTTTGGTCCATGGGAGCAAATATTTTATGGCGAATTTGATGGTCAAAGAAATAAAAGAGTACTGGTAAAACTAATTGGTGAATAAATAATACAGTTCAAACCTCAGACCTTACTATATATGGTAAGAATAATTTAAACAATTTCTTGGTTGGCAAATAGAAAAGTTGGTATATCTGTTGTCTAAATGCAGTCTTCCATTAAGAAACATGGAGAGATACTCTAAAATATTGTAATGATGGTAATGATCTTCTGTTATATGATAGTACAGCAATTAATCTGCGATGGTTGCAAAAAAATCGTCTTAGAAAAAGAGGGTGAGTCATATCTACACGATGGAAAATTTCCAATCTCCAACGAGGAAGCATCGATGTTAGATAAGGAACACAGAGGTCATGAATGTCATATCGAAGTTGTAGAGAAAGAGTTATAATTTGATATCAAGCCTTAATTTTTAGTTGCTATTGTGTTATTACAATAAGATTTTTTCAGCTTGCTTGTTTATTTGGTGTTATTACATATAGTATCTAATAACCTGCACTTTCTTAGTACCACAAAACAGCAAGCTTTTTACAAATTAATTAGCATTTCTTCAGAATCTACGAGTGTTCTTGCGATTTAGAAATAGACATATATCGCATAGCTATGCGGTACTAGTAGATCTGCCTATATTATGACGAATAATAATCATCATCCAATAACATGGTTCAACGAATTTATTGGCGTTGGTTACCGTTACTATGATATTTACATGAATGTTTTCCCAATGTTTGAGGATAGGATGTATGCCTTCAAACTGTGGAAAAAAACCATTGAATGGTGGCCTGATGATCAAATTAAACTCAGGTTCATTGAAGAAGATGGCAATTATTGGTTTATTCTTTATGGTGGTTCAGAATACAAAGGTGATAATACAGGATTCGTAAAAAATATCCCAATATCAGAAAACTATCAGCGTTTTAAGGAAGGCTGCGAAAACAAGGCCACCATACGCTTTGGGATTTACAAAGAAAACACAAAGAGCAAGAAAAAAGACGACGATGAAAAATTTGCCATTGAACTTTTGAAGAAATCAAAATCAGTTTATGATATCAAATTCTTGCAATACTCTGACCTTGCATTTGACAGTGTAGAGTGGGACTGTATATGCAAAAATAGAATGAGTGAGACGAATGCTCAGAAAGTTTAGTTGTGTTAATGAATGCTCAGATTGCTGTATTTACCGAGAATATTATCCTTCTATTGAATATGGAAAAATAGGAGTTTTGATTATGCCTGAAGAAAGGTCAAAAATCAGAGCTATGGCCGCTAGAAATCACATAGATGTAAAAATCATTCCTAGATTAGGAATTGGGATGAATGTCAAAGGCGACGGCCCAAAAGAAATAATTGCCTATCAAATGATGGGAAAGAACTTAAATGGTAACTACTGCCCTTTTCTTGAAACTAATAGTTCTCAAAGGTCACCAAATGGTGGGCTTATATGCAAAATCTATGATCAACGACCACTTGCATGCGTAGCTTACCCAGTTATTGAAGAGAATGGCAAATCGGTATTCTTAGATGGTAAATGTACTTTTTGCAACAAGTTTTCGACTACAATTGTTGAAAAAGATGGTGTGCAACAAGAAATAGAAGCTTTGACTAAAATTAAATTGGAAGTAAATGTTGATGAAAAAATAGAGATCTGGAGGTATGCAACGGCTATTGGGGATAAAGAAAATGCAGCCAAATTTTTTCCAGCAGGTTGGATTCTCCAAAAAGACAGTCAGGACTAGCAAATTGGGCACATAAATAAATTATGATATATTTATATACAAGAATAATATCTACGATTATACTATCTGTTTGATGTTAATAGAATATATTATCGAGCAATTTGGCTTTAATTATATAAAAATGTAACTTCTATAAATAACTATAAAATCTTATATAAAGATAATTTATAGTATATTTTCTTATAGAAAACGGAAATCTAATGGAATGTACTAATAGAGCACGGAAACAAATAAATTTAAAGGCGCCGTCTTGCTTCAATAATGAATAAAAAGCAGAATAATAGTGCGATACTAGCAGGCATTGCTATTACAGCAATACTTGTAGCATCATCGTTAATCGCTGGAAATCAATTTGTACAACAAGCACATGCACAGGCTAACGCTACTTCTAGTACACCTTCTACTACTGCAAGACCATCTTCTTCTTCTAGCCAACAGCAGGTACGTGTAGGCATGACTGTCAATTGGCAAGGAACAGTCTCCTCTATACCAAGCCCATTAGCTGGACATAATAGAGAGAATGTTGCAGTTATTTTGCCACTTAGAAATGACGGCGGACTCTACACAGGTGTAGTTACATACACATCAAGCAAAGGCGTAAATGTCCAAGTGTGGAATGTATTGAGTGGTGTAAATCCCGGTACCACTACTATCGGAAGAGATTTTGGTTCACTAGCAATATCACCAAGTCCAAATGGTAAAGGCTTTGTTGCCACAACAGATGTAGGCGATCGAGCTGAATCAGGTTCTGTACCATTTGCAGGTAACGCGCTAGCACTTGTTGGCAGATCACCATTTATAGCAACATATTCTGTTACTGCACAAGCTACTGCTGGTAAAGTAACGAATAATCTTACCAGTGCTACTGCACTAGCTGCAGCAGCTGGAGGAGCTACATCTACATTAGGTGGTGCTACTGGCACACTAAGTCTAGGTGGTAGCAGCAGCGGCGGTGGCGGCGGAAGCAGCGGCGCAGCACCAGCTCTCGGCGGAAGCAGCGGCGCAGCACCAGCTCTCGGCGGAAGCAGCGGCGGTGGCGGCGGAAGCAGCGGCGGTGGCGGCGGAAGCAGCGGCGGTGGCGGCGGAAGCAGCGGCGGTGGCGGCGGCGACAGCAACGATTAGCCAATCTTCTCTGTCTGAAAGCCTCTAACACAACAAGAATCGATAACTGTCAAACAACGACATTTTTTTATTTATTTTTACTCTATGACTATGTGTTGTTATCCATTTGATTTGCCTGCACTTGGTTAACTGATACTTTTACTTTAGATGTGTCTCTGCTAGATCAATATGTATTAAAATTATCAATCTTCTGATCGCTTAAGTTTTTGATGAACAAGCAAAAAAATAATTAGCCTTATACAAATTAATTTGTTTAATACAATATTGTGCGCTTACCATCTGGATGATAAGACAACTGCTGTTTACTATACAATATCGTGTTTCCTTTTCTCACAGAGACAATT
Source organism: Thermoproteota archaeon (assembly GCA_046724555.1). Classification (GTDB taxonomy): domain Archaea; phylum Thermoproteota; class Nitrososphaeria; order Nitrososphaerales; family Nitrososphaeraceae; genus JAFAQB01. The sequence continues at coordinate 4,148 of JBKOWU010000093.1, forward strand.
CTCGTATTAGGTATGACCTCAAAATTTTCAGATACTTTTATAAATTCAGAAAGAGGAACTTCAACAATTGAATCAAAGTCTCGATAACTGACTGAATAGAAATCAGGATTGTCTGCATACAAGGCTTTGCTAAAAATCTCTTCGAGCTTGCCCTTTCTCCTTTTTGTCATATTTTAAAATTCATTAATCCTCCGGCTTCTACTATCTTTGCAATCAGCTCAGGAAATGGTTTCATAGTGTAAAATTCACTTGTAGTCAAATTGGCAATCTTGTTGTGTTTGATATCGATTTCAATCTCATCTCTGTCTGAAATTTTATC
>JBKOWU010000069.1:0-4950 GCA_046724555.1 Thermoproteota archaeon
GTGATGTTACATCGCCAATTGCAGATCCAGTTGATATAGATTTCAGCAATCTTCGCATTATTTTTCCGCTTCTGGTCTTAGGAAGTTTGTTTACAAAATAAATCTCGTCAGGTGATGCGATTGGTCCCAATGATGTTCTGATATGATGAACAAGTTCTTCACGAAGCAGATCAGATGCAGAGAACCCTGCTCGAAGCGTCAAAAATGCGATGATTGACTCTCCTTTTTGCTGATCAGCCTTACCAGTTACTGCAGCCTCTGCAACAGCTTTATGTGATACAAATGCACTTTCCAGTTCTACTGTACCAAGCCGGTGTCCTGCTACCTTAAGCACGTCATCTGCTCTACCAAGAAACCACAAGTAGCCGTCATCATCAGATAGTGCATAGTCACCAGCATAATACACATTTGCGAATTTTTCCCAGTAAGTGTTCTGATATTTTTTGTCATTATCCCATAGTGTCATCAACATTCCCGGCCACGGTTTTCTAATTATTATATATCCTTTTATGCCATGGGCCACTGATTTTCCATTTTCATCCACAATTGCTGCATCTATTCCTGGTACTGGGAGGGTCGCAGAACCAGGCTTCATTGAAACAGCTTCAATTCCAGTGCATGCACTCACAATAATACCGCCAGTTTCAGTTTGCCACCACGTATCAACAATAGGACAATTTTCCTTTCCTATTGTTTTGAAATACCACATCCATACTTCAGGATTAATTGGTTCACCAACTGTTCCTATTAGGCGTAAAGACGACAGATCAAATGAATTAGGGATAGCATTTCCATATTTCATGTACATTCGTAAAGCTGTGGGAGTAGTGTATAGAATTGTGACGCCATATTTCTCAATGATTTCCCAGTACCTATCAGGTTTTGGATAATCAGGGGCTCCCTCATAGATTATTTCAGTAACACCGTGCATTAGTGGGGCATATACAACATAACTATGACCTGTGACCCAGCCAATATCAGCAGTGCAAAAGAATATGTCTTGATTTTTAAAATCAAAAACCCATTTGGCTGTTGCATATAGATGGGTAAGATAGCCGCCAGTGCTATGCAAAACGCCCTTTGGTTTGCCCGTGGTACCAGAAGTATAAAGAATATATAGAGGATGGGTGCTGTCCAGAATTTCTGGTTCGCAGTAGGATTTTGTACCTTCAATTATATCATGCCACCATAAGTCTTTCGATCCCATCTGAATGTCGTTTTCAGCCCTTTTTAAAACAATGATATTTTCAATGAATGGAGTAGAGGAAATTGCATCATCTACAACGCTTTTTAATTCGATTACTTTTCCTCTTCTAAATCCACCATCAGCAGTTACGATGACTTTAGATTTCGAATCACATATTCTATCAGATAATGCCTGGGCACTGAAACCAGAGAAAATAACGCTATGTATTGCGCCTATTCTTGAACATGCCAACATTGCTATCGGAAGCTCAGGAACCATAGGAAGATAGATCGTAACACGATCACCTTTTTGGACTCCAAGGTTTTTTAGTGCATTTGCAAATTTGTTAACAGAATGATATAGCTGATAATAAGTAAACGACCGATGTTCACCATTTTCGCCTTCCCACATTATGGCTACTTTATTTTTTTCATCAGAATTGATATGTCTGTCAACTGCATTCACACATGCATTCAGTTGGCCGCCAACAAACCATCTTGCAAAAGGATAATTCCACTCAAGTATATTATTCCATTGTCTGAACCAGACCAGATTCTTTGCTTGCTCTGCCCAGAATTTCTCAGGATTTTCTGCTGCTTGTGCTTTTATTTTGTCAAGTTTTTTTCCTTCTAATGTTACTTTTTTAGTTTCATCATAGGCCTTTGACAATTTAGTAAAATTTGAATCAGACATCATCTAAAAAAGAGAGAATAATTTTAAAAGCATTTTGGATTTAAGTATAACAATATATCGGCAAAGTTAATAGCTAATATAGTTGAGAAATTATTACTAAATCGCTAACAGCAGTTTGGTGAAAACGCTTATTATCAGATATCCGTCATAGATGATTTTTATATAACATTGATCCTATAAAATGTGTCAATATATTAAAATAAAGAAATCCAGTGTACTTAAAATGTGAAATACAGAAGTAGAACAGAAATAGTAGCAATGATCCTGGAGGCGGCTAATGGTGGAGCTACCAAGACAAAAATAATGTATAAAGCTTTTCTGAGCTATGCCCAGTTAAGAGAATATCTTTCCGTGCTCATTGAAAATAATCTCTTAGAATATTTAGAGGGTTCTCAGACATACAAAACAACCGAGAAGGGATTAAACTTTCTGAAGATGCATAATGAGATAGGCGAGCTTTTGCAGACTTCTCCAAAGCAAGAGAAATAGGTATTTCCAGTTTTAAATGTACAGAAATTAGCAGTTGGAAAGAAACTAGGTGATGAGATATTTTTTACTCATTCACTTGAAATTACCTGATTTAACCAATTGGAATCTGTTTCACTGCCACTATCGGTTGTTGGGGCAGATTTGTCATCTGTAGACAAATGATTTGTGTTTGAGGCTTTTGTGGCAACTGTTTCTTCTTTGGGAGACTCATGCGATTGTGGAATTGTTTCTGTGGTAGTGGCAATTATAGGATTTCCTACTGAGATATTCTGAGTTAGCGAGCCAATATTTTCTAATGTTTGATTTGAGATCTTGGTCTTAACATTATTAATCTCAGCCTTTTCAAGATTAATATGTTCTAATAATTCATTTGTATAAATGCCAATCTGCTGATATATCTCTTCTGTCACCTCATTACTTTTATATTGTAATTTTGCGTCAAACAGTACTGCCTTAATGCTTTTACTCTCAGCATCTAATTCATTCAACCTTACTTGTAATTTCTCATTAAGAGACTTCTCCTCTTCCTCAAGTACACGCAGTCTCTTTTCATATTTTATATAAACCAATTCTGCATCGTCTTTCATTAAATCATTTTCAGTAACTATGTCTTGCAGTGCTTTTATTCTCTTTAAGATAAGGTTTTTCTGTCTTAGTAGTTTTTGGGTATCTAACCTCCATTTTGGAATATATATTACATAATCCCTTTGAACCAAAAGTTGTTCAAATGTTAATTGTTTTAGACCCCCTGATCCACAATCTACACAGACAGATTCAATGGAGCCATCACTGTCAGTAATCATACCTACCACCTTACCCATAAAAGTACCGTACATGTCCTTTACTTGCTTGCCCATAAATTCGAGCTTTAGTTCACTCATTAGGAACAGTTGATAATTAAATATAATGATAACATTGTCAAAATTGTTGAATTATTTAGTAAGAGCATTTTGCTGAATCGATGCATAGCATATAAATTTTTATCTGAAGCGTGAATTTCCATATCTATGATACTATATAAGCGATATATCTCAAGTAAATAGAACCGCTGCGGTTGTAGAGGATATTTAATAGATAACGTGTTGTGCTAGGTTTTTATCGATGATAGGTTTAATCATCGCCTATTTATGACAAATATAAACAAGGAGCATTTTCACGATAATTTCTCAGATCAAGACAGATCCATTCTTAGGTCACATTTTTCTAACACTGATAGAGCAATCTTTGCAATAATTACTCCTAGACAAGTGGATAGAGGAGCATTAATGTCCAGATATTCTAGGTCAGATAAGACAATGCGACGCATATTTCTAGATGAGTTTATAAAGGATCCAAAAAGGGGAGAAGAATTCTACAAACGCATATTGTTAGAATATGGAGACGATTCTGTTGCAGAATTAGGTGAAGCTCAGATTGCGATAGAATGGATTTCAAATATTGCTGCTAAGAAAATTGAAGATCGTAGAATAGGGCTGTCATATCTTGAAAAATCCTCGCGATATGTAGCATTCGATCAAAAAGTAGATGGGAAGTATAAATATCATAGAGAAGAACGAATTATGGCATCGCCATATGCTGATGAATATCTTCAGGCCTGTGATCATGCTTTTGATGTATACAGCAACAATATCCAACTGATGCAAAAATTTATTTCAGAAAAAGAACCAATTGATCAATTCTTATTTTTTGATTCCAATCTAAAAAGAGAGACAACATACGGTAACTTAAAATCAGATAAAGATATTGAATCTGCAAAACGAATCTACAAATCAGTAATCAAGGCTAAATCACTTGATATTCTTAGAGGGCTTCTGCCAGCGTCCACTCTCACTAATTTAGGCATTACAGGAAATGGTAGAGCATTTGAATATTTATTGTCGACAATGTACGCGTCAAGTTTGAGCGAAACAAAAAAATTGGCAGATCAGATGTATCATGAGCTTAACCTAATTATCCCTGCTTTTGTAGGCAGAGCAAATGATAAGCATGGTAAAACGCTTCAATCCTATTTTGAAAATACGAGGACTGCAATTTATAATATTGCTCAAAACCATATAAAAAATATTAAACTGCAGGAAAATCTACAGTATGTAAAACTACTATATTTCGAAAATAATTTCGAAGCAGAAGTGAAAGTCATTTCTGCTATTCTGTATGAACATGCACAAGGTCAATCTCTTGAAGCAATTACACAATACACTCGGTCTATGGCGCCACAAGAGAGACATAAAATAATTCAAGAATATACAAAATTTCGTACTAATCGAAGACATAGACCTGGTAGAGCATTTGAGATGATAGAATATACATTTGAATTATTTACAAATTTTGGTATGTTCCGTGATATGCATAGACACAGAATTTTAACTCTAGAACGGCAATTACTGTCTACAAGACATGGCTACGATATACCCTCAGAGGTCATCGAGTTGGGCATTGTCAAAGATTATAGAGATTGCATGTATAAAAGCAATGAGGCATATAAAAACATCTCAAAAAATATGCCTGATGAGGCTCAATATGTGGTTAATTTTGCATATAGATATCCATATTTTATTAGACTTAATCTACGTGAAGCATGC
>JBKOWU010000300.1:0-3521 GCA_046724555.1 Thermoproteota archaeon
AAGAAATTCAACGCCTGCATCGCCAATAGTGTTGTAATTAACTCCTGATATGTGAGCCCATTTAATAGGAACAAGTTTTTCTGCTCCTGTAGCCATCCCAATTGCAAGCAGAATTTTGTACGCAGAAGCCATAGTTTCACCCTTCTCGCCATTGAGTGATTTTTCCTCATCCCTAGTGAGATACATTAACTCTAACTAACAACAAATTGATAATATTCCAGTAAATAATTCTATGCTTATACCTGCCATCACCATAATCTACTACATTTTTACCACTAACAAATACCATTTGATGATGTTATATAGGCTTAGTGTTCAGACTTCGTTTTTGAATCAAATATTTATTGCAGTAGTATTACGAAGGATGATCGTCTGCATGAGGATAATAAGAGTATTATTATATCTTCAACTATGTCTCCAATAATCTATATACTTGCGTGGACTGAAGATTAGAATAAATATAGTATAGCTGAAAAATGTTAGTATGGAATGCGCAGTTTATGATACTTATGTAAGCAAAAAGGACGGTAAGATCATGCACTTCGATGTGGTCGTGGAGGCAAATACCCCACATGAGAAGGCAATTGAATATGGCAAAGAATATCTTGCTGGCGTAGGTCAAGAAGGGCAAAAAATGACTCAGGAAGAGTGCCAATTCTGTCATGTACAAGAGGCACCACCGATGGTTGAAAAAGATATCAAAGGAAAGGGGTATTATATACAAAAAATGGAAGGCTGTCCGCCATAATTTTTTTTGCTACCGTAAGATATTATTATATTTAAAAATTTTAACAAGTTATATATCGGTTGCAGGCCTGATATACTATTAAGTTGGATTTTTTTCTTTGATGGTCAGATATAATATCTACAGTCGAATTGGTGAATTGGGCTATAATTACTGTTATCACTATTATGTCACTTTCTTAAAAATAATATTCAAATCATTACGAATCTCTTTAGTTACATTAATGATCCTGAAATGTACATAGTATTGGCTCTTAACTTTTCTTTTTTGCCATTCTATATCCATGTGTAAAACCTGCATCATAGACTTTAGAAAATTGGTAATTTGTTGGTGCTAATACATCTCCTACAATGATCAGTGCAGTTTTAATTATTTTAGATTCCTTAGTTTTATTTACTATGTTGCCTAATGTCCCCTTGATTATCTTTTGATCTTTCCATGTCGCTCTATAAACAACGGCAGCAGGAGTTTCTTTATTATAAATTCCACCTTTTAAAATCTCTTCTACTATATCTGATATTAAATGTACACTGAGATAGAAAACCATAGTGGCACCGTGTTTTGCTAATTCAGATATTTTCTCTCTGTCAGGTACTGGAGTTCTAAATTCCGCCCTTGTTATTATCAAAGTTTGTGTATTACCTGGAAGGGTCAATTCCAAATTCATAGCGGCAGCTGCTCCAAGTATTGCAGTTATCCCAGGGACTACAATACATCGTAGTCCATCCTTTTCTAATTTGTCAATCTGCTCTCTGATAGTGCTGAAAAGCCCAGGATCACCATCATGAAAACGAATGGCAAGTTTTCCCTGTTTGGTAGAGTCTCTTAAAATGCTATAAATTTTCTCTCTATCTAACAGAGCTGCATCATAAAGCTGAGCATCTTTTTTTGTGTATTCGAGTATCTTTGGGTTTAAAAGTGAACCGGAATAAACTATGATATCTGCTTGTTCAATTAAATTCTTGGCCTTTATTGTAATAAGCTCAGGATCTCCTGGACCTGACCCTACGAAATAGACTGTGTTACTCTCTATCACTTTTCTTCTTTGCTACCATTATAGAGAAATATTTTTCTGTTGATCCCCTTCTTCCACGCAAATCAGCTAATCTGCTCATCTTCATTATCTCGCCTTTGATTGCTACATCTTGTGCAATTGCAATCATTGAATCTTCCACAAAACCTGCATCGGAGAGCATATCAATTACGTCATCAAAATACCTGCCATCTTTAAGGAAAATGACTGTATCACATACATTTGAAGCTCGCCTTACTCTATCCATGTCATAACATGCAGGAACTATGGCCAGGGTTTCATCGCCTTCTACGAGGGCAATTTTGGCCTCTGCGGCAAATGCAAATATTGAGGTTATGCCGGGCACTATGTCGATTTCAATGTCTTTATGATTCTTTCTTAATTCCTTGTATATGTATATCCACGTGCTATATATTGAAGGGTCGCCAACAGTTAAATAAATGACTCTTTTTCCTGCTCTGACTTTATTAGCAATTTTCTCAGTATTTTCTTTCCAATGATTCCTCAGGACTTCTTTGTCTTTTAACATAGGAAATATGAGATTGACCGTTTCGGTGGAACTATTGATATATTTTTTTACTATGGATAATGCTATGCTGGGTTTACCTTCTTTTGAAGTAGGTGCAAAAACCACCTCTGCATTTTTAATTAATTTTACAGCTTTTACTGTAACCAATTCAGGATCGCCAGGGCCGCAACCTACACACGAAAGTTTCATTATCATAAATTTTAAATTGAGAGTTATTTAAATGAAAAGACAGTTCTTGTAGTTTTAAATCATATATATCCACAACGCCGACATTTCTATCCATTGTAGGTACTTTTCTTTCGTCAGATTGTAATTATATCTCTGAAAATATGCCAATATTATAGGGAGTAAAATAACAATCCATCAACAGAATCTTTTGCTAGAACTTTATTCATACCATTTATACAATCCCTTTAGAAAAAGAGAGATCTTGCCTATTCTTTTGTATGGTAATATCGTAACGGTCAATGCTTTGTAGCTGAAATTATTATTATTGGGTTTCTTGCCGACATCATTGTGCCTGTAGTAACTTTCCTTGCCTTTGCAATTATAGCTTGCGTAACGTCCACTTCTTTTAAATTCGCTTGATTAATGGTAGTTAAAGCCCTATACATAGTTTCAATCAATACGGTATCGATTACTATCCTTCCACCTTTATTTAGCCTATCGACGCCCAAGTTAACAATTCTTTCGACTTCTCCTGATGTTCCACCAATTAATATGGCATCAACCTGGGGAAGAAGTGGCAAAATGTCCTGTGCTTTGGAAAAGATTACTTCAGCTTTTACATTAAACTTTAGAAGATTTTTCCTAGTCAATTCCACGGCCTTTTCATCAAAATCAATAGCATAGATCTTGTTGCCTTTTGTCTGTAAGCACATCTCAACAGTAATACTGCCACTTCCGCAACCAACATCTATCGCAGAGGAATTCTCTTTAAGTCGTAATTTACTTATGACAAGAGCTCTTACATCTTCTTTTGTAATAGGAACGTCTTCTACTCTATCGAATAATTCATCAGGAATTCCTGGAGTTCTATAATCCCAAAGCAATCTAACTTTTATCCTAAATAAATCAAGTATTTTAACCTGCGATTTTTTGGTGCAAGCCAGTATAGACAATTATCATAAACATTAGCAAAAGAAAAATAAATGGAAATATGCCGTTTGTTGCTAGCTTACGTCGCATAGTCTGTGGGATATTCTTTGCAATAC
>JBKOWU010000305.1:0-4745 GCA_046724555.1 Thermoproteota archaeon
GACCTGGAGGGTTACGAGGAAGACATCAAGAGGGGTAATTTCAAGCCTATCAGAGAATGGTTAAGATTAAAAATACATCAGCATGGATCTGTCTATGCCCCCAAAGTGCTTCTTAATAATACCTTCAATGAAGGCTATAACCCGGATTACTTTGTGACTTACATAGAGACTAAATACTTTGGGTCCTGAACCTAGCCTATTTGATTAAAGCTATATTCTAATTCTTAGCCATATCCATATTCTAACTCTTTTATACTATTTTTTTGATTTCTTTTGCTAGAAGTGGAGTACTTCGCAGATAACCTTAAAGCTCGGTCAATAGAACCCCGATTACATGCAGGTATCTAATTTCTAGATATATCCGAAATTTATTACCTATAGATAGTAGTTATTCCGATTAACCTATGGAGCTTCAATCGGAGAAGTCGACATGGGCGGCAAAAATGAGTCAAATTTGGTTCGCATTCCACCGAACCAGAAGAGTATTCTATAACATTCTTTCATTGCTATTTCAGTTCTAAGTTTGTCTCAAGTTTATGGCAGGTATCATTGAAATTCTGTACTGTGAGATAGAGAGATTATAACTAAGGATAGGCCACACAGAATTAGCATTAATCATTTTTATAAGAATTTGTATTATATACCATGTTCTGCTATCTTTGATATGTCAGAAGTAAAGGACAATATGGAAGACGCAGGCGAAACGATGAAGAGAGATACTAAGAAAGCAGGCCATAGAATGGAAGAAGGGGCGGAAGAAGCAAAAGACAAAATAGATTAATAGTATGTCTATTCTAAAATAATATTTTTTTACCTCTAAAAGGTCTAGGGTTTGTTCATCCAATACGCCGATCTAATAGTTATGTAAAGATATAGTAAGAGTATTAATGGAAACCGCTATCCGATATAATTCTTTACTGGTATTATTAGTGTGGGATTATCTCCCGACTTTGTAGGTTGATTAGAGGCATCATAGATTTACTTTGGCTGAAGCAAACTTGATCAAGTATATACTTCTGCATATATAATGAAGACAATTCTTTCTTGAGCCCATCTATTTTGTTATATTTTTTTATGTCATTGATTAGCAGCAAAGTAGAAGTCAAAGGAGGTAGGTTATAGTGTTTTACTGCTTAATTTGTTCCAGCCTTGAGAGATATAATCTCGTCAAGTCCAACTGTAGTTAAGGCGGAATAGCAGAATTATTACGTTTAGGATTTTCAACTTTATCTATTTTGGTTTATCTGGAAGAAGTCATTATTAGTGTGTCTGCATTAAAGAAGCTATCGCTGCCGAAGAATCTATCTCCACTACCATTGCGATCGTTATGTCCTTTTGGACTGCTCTTGTTCTTTACTTTGTTATTTTCGTTACAGTCACGGTGTGTATGATCTTTTGGCTCTGAGGTTTCTTTTGGGAATGAGTTATTATTATGAGTACATGTTTTGATGTCTTTAGAACGAGTTTCTGACTTACTAATGGTGGTCTTCTTTCCGATTGAGCCATTATGGCTAGTACTGCTACTGCTATGATTAGTAGGCGATTTGCTGTCTCCTATAGAACTCTCGCGTGTAGTACCGTTACTATGATGACTATCAGGCTTATGCTTATCTTTTGAACTACTACTATGATCTATATCTGATGTACTAGCACTAGTCTTCGTGGCTGTCGGGTTATTGTTTGCACTAACGTCATGATAACCAAGGTACATTGGTTTATCTGGGGCCACGACTGGAGAGTTCGAAGTCAAAGTATAATCTTGTATCCCTGTTCCATTATTGCTTAGTTGCGGCTGTTGCTGTTGCTGTTGTTGTTGTTGATTTATAGCGTTCAGTTGTGGTGCGATAGATAACGGTGGTGGCGATGCTGTTGCTGTTGTTGCCGGTAATGATCTGTCGACAGGGTTGACAACTGGAGCCATCTTTGCTACCTTTGCGCCGGTGGTTTCTGAAACCACTTTAGTATTATTATTATTATTATTATTTGTAGTTGCTATTTGCTGCTGGTTTGGAGCCGCAGGTGCCAACGTAGTCCAGCCAGCCGATATTTTTGTGCTACTGCTACCACTATATGGTGATGATGATTGTTGGAGAGATCCAGATGGCGGTGATGGTGAAGAGGAATGTTGTGCATATACGCAGACATTACTCCAAAGCCCAAAAAGTAATACGCTAACTATAACTGAAAATACTGTAAAAGTAAAGCTTGTATAGTTCACTAGTGATCGTGGCCCGTATTGATATATATGAAGTAAGTAGTTTTTTTATATGCCTAACAGTGTGACATAAATATTAAAAGAGAGTCATGATACATTATCTGTTTTTATCTTTAATGTCTTAAGATGATACCTTTAAATCGTTACTACTTAACAGAAATCTCCTCGACAAGTATCTTATATAGCATTATTTTCTTGCAAATAGAACGTTGAAATGCTTTGAATATAGAACCTCTGCTGCACAAGTCGTTATCGCTGTCGCCACGGAATGTAGACTTTATTAATATAATATTATGTTTGATAGTATAATTACAATGGCCTATATCCATGTCTTTTCATTATCTCTCTTACTTCTGTATCACTGACTTGCTCAAAGTGTTCATAGAATTGTCCAACAGAGTAAAAGGGCTCCGGTCTATAAAGAACTATGACTTTGTCTGTTATTTGATTTAACTTGCTGACAATATCCTCATTTGAAGAAGACTGTATTGATGGCGGGGATGCCGGTGGAGGAGCTACGGGTACTGCTACAATTAATATCTTGCAACAATTTTGTTTTGTCTTTAACCATTGTGCAGCTGATAGCATAGTTGCTCCAGTTGCAATACCATCATCCACTAAGACTACTGTCTTTCCTTCAAAGTTGTTGTAGCCGTAATAATAATCGCTGTTTTGTCCTCTAAAACTTTGTAGTCTGCGTTCTATTTCTTTTTTCTGCACATTTGCCTGCTCAATAATATAAGATTTAGAAACATTTAACATTCGTACAATATCTTTATTTAGAAAGTAGCTGCCATCTGGCATAACAGCACCTATTGCAAGTTCCGGATTATCCGGTGCGCCTATTTTTCTTGAAACTATGATATCAAGCTTAGCATGAAGTATATTTGATATAATATCACCAATTACAACTCCTCCTCTTGGTATGGCCAGAACAATAACATCATTGTCATCATTATGTGATTCTTGTTGTCGTTCTTGTTTTTGTCTGCCTAATTCCGTGTTCTTATTGTTTAACCATTGTTGAACTCTACTTGCAAGTTGTTTAGCAGCTTCTATTCTATCTTTAAATATTTGCATTATCTACTTTATCGCCTCTGAGAGATAAATGGTATAAGGATTTTCAAAATAATGTAACTCGCGATTTAGACATGAATATAAAATAAATAACATATTGAACTATTTTTTATTATTATAACCTGCAACTATAGAATTCAGAACTGCCATGTGACGCTTCTCCTAAAAGCACATACCTTATATTGTCTTTTGCAGTCTCTACAAAAAGAGGATTTAAATCAGCTAATTTTTCCAATCTATGACATATTTGCTCTTCTTTTTTCATTAACTAGCAACCTGTAAATAACTTCAACATTATTGTTTTTTTAGGGTTTACCTACTTATGTCCAAAGCCATTCAATAAAATCTGAGTTAGCCTTTATGATATAAAAAACTAAAGGAGATAGATTTATGGTTGATGCCGTGATGACTGCATGCTTTTTTCAATATGAATTATACCAAGTGTATTATAGCACTTGAGATAATACATACCTTTATCTTTAATGAAGCACAATGGCGGCAATGGTCCGTACTTAACCCCTGACCAAGTTCTTATACATCACAGGAATTCAAAAACTAATAGAAAGCACAATGATAATAATAAAACCAATTCTGTAGATGATCCAAGCTATGATTTCTCTATCGATAAAACATCACATATAGAAAATAAAGGTAATTATTCTTCTAAACCTAACCAAATATTATGTTCTATGTGCAACAGAAGTGACAAGATAGTAACTGATCCTGAATCAGGCGAGATTATTTGTAGCAACTGTGGTATGGTGATATCAGATAAAGTTGAAGATACAAGTCATTTAGAGCGGCATATTTTTACTGGAGGGGGACAAATAGAAGAAACCAGAGCCAGAACAGGAGCTCCAACTTCATTAACCAGCCACGATATGGGACTTGCTACTATTGTGGGAAAGAGTGATAAAGATGCAAGTGGAAAAAAGATAGATCCATCAATTAGTTCTACAATGCAAAGGTTAAGGACATGGGATTCTAGACTAAAACTAAACACTCCATCTGATAGGAGTCTAAGACAAGCTTTCATGCTCCTTGATACACTAAAAGATAAGCTAGGGCTTTCAGATGCAATAATTGAAAATACAGCTTATTTGTATAGGAAAATTCAACAAAGAAAGTTTTTGCGTGGTAGATCAATATCAGCAGTTGTCTGTGCAGCTACCTATATTGCATGCAGAAACTTAGTGATATCAAAAACAATGAAAGATATCGCTACTGCTAGCAATGTAAAATTAAAGAATATTGCAAGAGTATATAGACAACTAATGTTCGAGCTTGACTATAAAGTTCCAAATATTGATCCAGTCAAGTGCATTGCTAAAGTTGCAAACAAAGCTAATTTAACTGAAAAGACAAAACGTCAAGCTTTTAACATTATGAAAGAAGTCACAGAAAATGAAATATCTGCTGGTAAAGATCCGATGGGATTAGCAGCTACTGTTCT
>JBKOWU010000331.1:0-2796 GCA_046724555.1 Thermoproteota archaeon
AGGACCTAAGAAAGTAGTATGTTCAAGTGGATTGCCAATACGTAAACTTTTTGTCATCTCTACAAGTTTTTCAAGAAATTCGCTCTTTACATTTTTTTGTACATATACACGAGAACACGCACTACATTTCTGCCCTGAATAGCCAAACGCTGATTTAGATATTCCTCCAACAGCTTTATCGAGATCAGCATTTTCTGTAACTATTACAGGATTCTTTCCCCCGAGCTCTGCAATCATAGGCCGCGGCTTTAGTTTATTAAATTCATATCTTAGTCTGTAACCTACTTCTCTGGAACCCGTAAATATAATCCCTGTAATGTCCTTGTTATTGATTATTGTCTGACCCACTTTATCTGCAGAGCCTGTTATAAGATTCAGTACCCCGTCAGGTAATCCTGCCTCTTTCATGATCTCCACAAATTTATATCCTATTAGTGGGGAGTTACTTGCTGGTTTTATTATTATTGTATTTCCAGTAATGATGGCACCAATACTCATCCCAACTAAAATTGCAGCAGGAAAATTAAAGGGCGCAATTACTGCCCAAACACCATATGCTTTCATCACACTCTTGCTCTTTTCATTTGGATATGCACTTTTAGTTTGAACTATAAATCCATTATTGATTTCCATCTCTTCAGAATAATATCTAATAAAATCAATAGCTTCATCAATATCACCTACTGCCTCATATCTGTTCTTGCCGTTTTCATAAGAGATCCACGCCGCTAACTCAAATTTGCGACTGCTCATTATATCTGCTGCAATTCTGCAAATTTCTATACGCTTCTTGTAATGTATTCTACTCCAGCTCTCAAATGCTTTTTTTGCAGCCATGATTGCTTGCTTTACATGGTTAGCAGAACCACTAGGCAAATATCCGAGTATTATACGAGTATCTATAGGAGATATATGTACAAAGTTTTGTGATGAATGAACATATTGGCCATCAATAATCATTGCATATTTTTTGCCAAATTGGGGCTTGATACTTTCAATTGCCTCAACATATTTATTATGGAATAGATTTTCTTGATTTGAGCTCATCATTTTATTGAACGTGTTCTCATTGTTGTAATGGCTCATCAAATAATATTATTGCGATTGATGCTTAAAAGCTATCAGTTTTTTTCAATATACATAATATTATAGCATCATATAATATAGCCAGGCTTCTTGTGTTATATTATACTGCATTGTTTAGTTGCCAACTAATGTATAATATACTGAATAACATAGACATATACAAAATGTTTTCTTTATAACCAAACAGAAAATAAAAGATGTATTAGAAAAATCTGACTACCTGTCTATTAGGGTAGTGAATGTGAGATATCTCTACTTATAAGTGAACAATAATAAATTCATCTATTATCTTGTCTATATCTTCTATCTTGTTAAATTTCGTGTCATCTAGTAGCCGTTTGCACGGAATAATAATTCTTGAAATCCTTATCAGTATTAAGTTGTCCTTCTCTTTTCTTTAGTCTGACAGTTGCAAACCTTGGTTTATATCTTCCAAGCAGTATAGAATTTCCAACTACTGTTACAGAACTCATTGCCATTGCTAAACCTGCAAGCATAGGAAGCCATCTAAATATCTCAACACCCATAAAAGGTACTAGTATGCCACCAGCTATTGGAATTAATCCAGCGTTATATGCAAAGGCCCAAAAAAGGTTTTGTTTTATTTTTGATACTGTTTTCCTCCCTAAATCAAGTGCAGTAACAACATCTCTGAGATCATCTTTAATCAAGATTATACCTCCAGTCTCCTTTGCAACATCAGTACCAGAACCAATTGCAATTCCTAGATCAGCTCTTGCTAATGCTGGTGCATCGTTAATCCCATCTCCCACCATTGCAACTGAATCCTTCTTTGGTTCATTGGTTTTTTTCAATTCAGATATTATCTGTTCCTTTTCCTGTGGTAATACTTGTGCTATGACTTTATCAATTTCGAGTTTAGATGCAACTGCTTTTGCAGTTCTTTCATTATCGCCTGTAAGCATTACTACTTCTATCCCCAATGACTTGAGCGAATCAACAGCTTGCTTAGCACTATCTTTTATAGTGTCTGCAAGCGCAATTATTCCTACAATTTTGTTATTAACTGCAATAAGAGTAGCTGTTTTTCCTTGGGTTTCAAGCTGTTTTAAAGCTTCCTCTACAGTCTCAGTGACTGAGATAGCCTTACCTTCCATTAGTTTTCTATTTCCAATAAGAATTGTATGATCTGCATACATAGCTCTAAGACCATGACCAGACACTGCTTCAAATGAATCTGGATTTGATACAATAATGCCTTTTTCTTTGGCGTAATTGACGACTGCTTGACCCAAAGGATGCTCTGAACCAGATTCCGCAATACCAGCTAAACGAAGTATTTCGTGTTCGCCTAGCCCAGATACGTCTATTATATCAGTTACAGATGGTTTGCCTCTAGTCAAAGTTCCAGTCTTATCGAATACTGTTATTTTTACCTTCTTGGCTATTTCCAGATATTCTCCACCTTTAAACAGGATACCATTTTCAGCTCCCTTTCCAGCACCCATCATCAAAGCTGCTGGTGTTGCAATTCCAAGCGCACAAGGACATGCAATTATTATTACAGATACAAATGCTAAAAGTGAAAATGTAAATCCTATACCACCGACGAAGTACCATCCAAGCCCTACTCCTATTGCTATTGCTAAAACTCCTGGGACAAAATATTTTGCTACTTGATCTACTAGCCTTTGCATTTGCGCCTTTCCTGTCCTAGCTTCTTCAACTAGCGTTATTATCTGTGAGAGT
>JBKOWU010000246.1:0-4847 GCA_046724555.1 Thermoproteota archaeon
AGAATTAACGTATAGACAAGTTCCAATAACAATACATCTTATGGGAAAAGAGCATGTGCTTGGTTTGATCGTAGACACGGTCAAAACTGATAGACATTTTGTAAGCAACCATGAAATGTTTGGTACTTTGATAAAGGGGGCTGGTCTTGGGAAAATAGAAAAGACATTACCACAACAGCAGAAAAACAATAAAGCTATGAACATGAATGGAATGACTATGTAGAATACACGACGAAGACATACGATAGTCATATTCATTAACTATTCTTTATCTAGAGTAGTCTCACTGTGTCAACAGGTTATGATTGTTATGGTTAGTCAAGGTTTAATAAGGCTGCTTTTTGGACATGATCATGAGACAAGACAAGAAGAGACTTGAGCTTGCTGCAATCATTGCTATTTTTGTTACAGGCGCATTGATGTTGACGGCTAGCAACAGCAATACATACAATATTGCAAACGCACAAGGTGGTCAGCAACAAAAGAATGTAGTTAGAGATTCACAAGCGATACTTCTAGAAGACAAAACCATCCCTGCTAATGACTACATACATCTTTATGATTCAACTCCTTATATGATAATAAACGGTCATATAGCCGCAAAGCTTCCATGTGATACCAATAATACAAGTCCACTGAAGATTTTGATAGGCCAAGCCCCAAATCTAACACCAGCAGAGCTTGAATTTGTAAAACCATTATCAACTCCAGGAAAGATGTGCATATACCATGTAGACATTCCGTCTAAAGCAGGAGAGGTTGTTACAGATATAGCAATACAAAATCCAACAACTACCGAGATAAAGTTACCATCTACGAGCTCAGTAGTAATAGGTGTTAATGAGATTGCTCCTTTGCAAGGCAGCAGCGGTGGCAATATGACAATGAGCAAGTAACAACAATGACTGTAGTTCGACAAACAAAGTGATAAGAATAACAAAAGAGCAGGAATAATTATTCCTGTCCTGATCACACCTCTCTTATTTTATTGAATTTAGGATTAACAATCTAAATCCATTAATACCAAATGCTTTTTAGAAGGAAAAATGGTTTACAGTTAGAGTGTGAACAAAAATAATCCCCTCACATTCGAGATGTTGGAGCTGAAATGATGTGGTAGATGGAGCTCTATCTATATGGTGTACGATTTCTTTGAACCTGCAATTGCTATGTTCAAGCAAGAAAAATATGATCTTTCTGCGAGTTGAATCCAAAAGGTGATCCAAAATATCAGACTCAGTAGTCTTGACTGCTGTAGGATAATATCTTGTTGTTTTGTATCCTAATTTTTTTGGCTTTTACTAACTTTGATTTTTTAAGCTTTTTTAAATGAAAAGACATTCCTCCATTAGAAAGACCAGTCAGTCGTAGAAGCTTTCTATGTCTTAGACCGGGATGTTCCTTTATATAGGTAAGTGTTTTTTTCGCTGGATTACTTATCAACTACCTTTTCTGCACATTTAGCATATGTTTGAGAAAGATTTAAGCAAACCTTGACAGAAGCACAGGTTTAATCGTTCTGTTATACAGGTATGAGGATCTATTCCCATCGTTGTTATCTGTATCAGTTACAGTTCTATTATTAAAGGCAGCAAAAGATTCAACCTCAAACTTTAATGCATTGGACAAAAGTTGTGTTGATGTATCATCTTCTGATTTATTTCCTGTAACCAAAAAATTTCGAAAGTACATGTAGCTCCCAATTTCAGATTGAAGTGATTTTATGTCCAAGTCCTTTGCTTGCAAATATTTTGCTGTGGCAGGCTGCAAAGCTTGAGCTCTATTAACTAGTCTCTGGAATTCTGGCGAATACTTGCCAGTAATTGAGATCATACCCTTGTTATCGTATTGCTTTGATTGCCATTTGCCAATCTCTCCTTGATAACTCTTAGTCAGAGCATGCGAATCGTTAATAAGCATCTCATAAGCAACGTGGAAGGATTGACTTGCATTGTTATTATTAGTTCGGAAACTACTATTCGTGTATTTGATACTAGATGGGGAGAGATTTAATTTGTCTTTTACTATTGCTTATGTTGATTAATAATGGCAAATTCTAGATAAAAGCCAACCAGTAATATAACTACTATCAAAGTCCCAATACCTGTATTTCTCAAGCTTTTGCTCAAGCTATCTTTATTGCTTATACTAATGAATAAAAACTTACTCAAATTACTGCTAATATTTATATAAAATATGGCTCTGGTTCTTTTAATGACAAAGAACACAGTATTGGGTGCAAGCATTCTTCTTTCAGCAGCATTAGCAATATCTGTATTAGCCAAAGCTGATTTTGGCGCCTCAGCATTTGCGCAGGGAATGACACCAAAGATGCATTTGGAAGAGGGAATTAAAGCATTGAAAGGCGGAGACCAACAAGGAGCATTGATGCATCTGAGCGCAGCAGACCAAGGTCTTACTGACCAATCAGCAAAGATGCATTTAGACGAAGGTATCAAAGCATTGAAGGCCGGTGATAATCAAGGAGCATCGATGCACTTAGACTTAGCAGATAAAGCTTTAGGTGGCAGTGGAGGATAAGTACGATAGCAAAAAACTGCATTTAATCTAAGGACCATTTTTTGCTATTGTTGTCTGGTTGAATTATGATGGTGGCAATTCAAATGCAATTATAGAGCCCAGTTTTTGTATTTTGATTCTGCGTCACTATCTATCGGCACAAATAGCATTCCATGTCCTATCGATGGATCACCAAATAACAGATTAGTGTGGAATCAAAAATGGGAATCCGATACTACCAGCATTATTACTTCGCACTACCTCAGCTGAATGTTCTTGGGGCATCTTCGCCAATTCCACTGCAGATACTTTCTGCGTTGCCAATATGTGTCCATTTCCTGGATCAACTAAAACAGTATAGAATTCCATTCTAGGCGTACCAAGTATAATTTGATATGCATTTTTCTTCTTCTCCTAACTATCCAAATACTATGTAAATTAAAGAGCTGACAACTTAGGGATTTATTGTTTACACCATTGATTGACTATTCTCAAAGTGGAAATTGAGATGAGAGTAGAGAGTAACAAAAATGAAAGAAAAACCAAAACAATTTTTTGATGCAGATGATATAATAAAAAAGTAGATGATCTTCCTACATATTTACAGTTTATCAACAACGCTTGTTTAGTTGAGTTTATTAAAAAGTTTTAAAGATGCACGAAAATATGACAGTTTTTTCTTGAAAAATGAAGATGGAAAGTCAAAGAATTATGGGGTATTGTAGATATGCATACTCTACTACATATGCCTATAGGATATTTCTACTAGAATAGCCAAAGAACGCTAATGCTATAAATTAATGGGTTGTATTTGCATTCTCCAAGTCTTGATTAGTTCTTCCAGTTAGAACTGACTCGGGTCTTGTGATAGTCAAATCATCTTAGATTCAAACTCATCATTTCCTTTAATTAAAAGCCATTGATTTTCTCTCGATGTTCTTAATAACAATCAGAAACTAAAGGTATTAGATGTTATTGCATCTAAAATTGGGATAAAATACGTAAAGGTCCCATTCATTTTATTGTTCTTCTGCCTTTTATTTTATCATGCGTACTTGGTTCTTCTTTATTTGACATAGGAGTAGCCGGATGACTCACTTTTCGAGTTGGTTTTGGTTGTTCGTCTAATTCAAGTTCTTTAGCCTCTTCAGTACTCTCACCTGGTATTTCGATTTCTTTCTTATTATGACTCATAATCAGCTCATAAAGTACACCGTCTACCCTAAGAAGGTTTTTAGCAATAGAGTTTCCAAAGGATAGTTTAATAGCGCAAATCTCGATTCTGGGCCTGCAGGCGTAAACGGCTCACAAATTGTTATACAAAGGCGTATAAAGAGTTATTTAGAAGATACTTTATCATCATGACTTATACTCTAAAGATTCTTGAAGCTTACACTAGGGATGTGGGCCGTGGAGTTGCTCGAATTGACTATGATTCCATGGATTCTTTGAATGCTTCCACAGGTGATATTATTGAGATAAAAGGTGGCAAACGCAGAACAGTTGCCAAGTGTTTACCACTCTATCCTTCAGATGAGGGTAAGGGTTTAATCAGAGTTGATGGTCTTGTTAGGAGTAATGCTGGCGTTGCTATAGGCGATACTGTTGAAATAACAAAAATTAAAACAGCACCTGCTGAAAAGGTAATAGTTGCTCCATTAGAATCAATACCGCCCGTAGATGAGAGATACCTAGCTGATGCTCTTGAGGGTGTAGCCACTATCAAAGGAGACAATGTCATGGTCCCATATTTTGGTGGAAGACTTACATTCCAAATTATCGCTGTTACGCCAGCTGCTGGCGCAGTATTAGTTACTCAAAAGACAATTTTTCATATAACAGACAAAAATCAAGCATCAGGACATGGAGTTCCACAAGTCGCTTATGAAGACATTGGTGGATTAAAAGAAGAGATCCAAAAAGTTCGAGAAATGATTGAACTTCCATTAAGACACCCAGAAATTTTTGAGAAACTAGGTATTGAAGCACCAAAGGGTGTATTACTCCATGGTCCTCCTGGTACTGGAAAGACGTTGTTAGCAAAGGCAGTAGCCAATGAAACCAATGCTCACTTCATCAGTATCTCAGGGCCTGAAATAATGAGCAAATTCTATGGCGAATCTGAAGCAAGATTGAGAGAAATCTTCAAGGAGGCAAAGGAAAAGGCGCCATCTATTATGTTTGTCGATGAAATTGATTCTATTGCTCCAAAAAGAGAAGAAGTTACAGGAGAAGTGGAGAGAAGAGTAGTCTCTCAGTTATTATCTTTAATGGATGGCTTAGAGGCAAGAGGCAAAGTCATTGTAATTGCTGCAACAAACAGACCA
>JBKOWU010000208.1:0-2707 GCA_046724555.1 Thermoproteota archaeon
TGGTAGCTCCACCATTTGCTGCTTCTAGAATTAACCCAACTATGTCAGTTCTGCTTCTATATTTCATAAGAATGTTTTATTAGATCTGCTATATATGAGGAGCCGTACTTTCGATCATTTTATTGGATCATATTATTCGATCGATGAAGTGATCATTGTACTAGATCTTCTTGGAAATCAGGTTTTCGTTTTACTACAGATGCATTAATCGAAGCTTATGCCTTTGGAGAACCCACAAGGGCAAGTATGATAGAGAAGAAAAGAAAGTTAGTGATTGGAGGAATCTTGTAAATAGTATGTTAATGATACTGCTGGGCGAAAATTCGGCAAGAGCAGTATCAAATAAAAAATGTATTTACAATGATTAAAGCATAACTAATACTTTCAAACTGCATTTTCTACATTCCAATTAGGCCAATTCCATACATTAAATGCTGATATTGCGATTGGGAATTTAATAGTGAAGAAGAAAAGAATGAACACGAATTAGAACAGAATGTCTAATATACATCAGACTACTTCATTTGCAATGTGTAAAAAATAGAAGAATGCATCAGTCTGTGGCTATGCATAATATGTAAAAACCTATAGAATTGTTGATGATTCTTCACTACGTTTGTACGAAAAATTATAAACAAAAGACGTTTATTAGTTGCCCTCTATAAGTGGATTATAAAGTGATTGATCTAAATAACATCTATCATGAAGATTGCAAGGACTTCATGAAAAAACTTAGTTCTAGTAAAGTGAATATAGATGTTATCGTAACGTCTCCTCCGTATAATCTAAACAAAGCGTATGGCCTATACAATGACAATAAGGAAAGGCAAAACTATCTAGATTGGCTTTATGACATAGCCGAATTGAGTTACTCAATTTTAAAAGATAATGGCTCGTTCTTCCTTAATATAGGTGGAACACCTTCTGACCCTATGCTTCCGTTTGAGGTAATCAATCGGTTTAAACGTGCGAAGTATCAGTTACAAAATATGATTCACTGGATAAAATCTATTTCATTTGAAAAAACAGACATTGGAAAAATGAATACTATAAAAGACTATTCAATAGGTCACTTCAAACCAATAGTTAGTGAAAGATATCTGACTGATCTTCATGAATATATTTTCCATCTTACAAAAGGTGGAAATGTAAAACTAGATAAAAGAGCCATAGGTGTGCCTTATCAAGATAAAACAAATATAGGAAGGTGGAAATCCGCAACACAAGATAAAAGGGACAGAGGCAATGTATGGTTTATTCCATATTCTACAATTCAAGAAAGTAGACCTCATCCAGCAGTATTTCCTGAGAAACTACCTTATCTTTGCATAAAATTACATGGTCTAAGAAAAGATATGATTGTTTATGATCCATTTATGGGGACAGGTACAACAGCTTTGGCATGTATTCAATTGGATATAAGCTACCTTGGCACAGAAATAGATTCGCAATACATCAAAGTGGCTCAAGAAGACATTCAGAAAAGGAATAAAGAAATGGCCTTTGATCCTTGGTTGTCTAAAGGGAATGATGACATAATAGTTAGAAAGAAGACGCCAAAGATAGTATAGGCATAAAGGATTTATTGTTTTAAGAAAGTATTGTTATGGTTGCCAGAAGAGAATGAACAATTGATTCAGTGTTCAGTCTTTCTAAAAAATTAGGCAGTTCCTTTCTCAACCGTAGTGAAGAAGTCGACAGGTTTTGATGTAATTCCAATCAATCTTCAAGATTCTTCTGATAAGATGCTCAGGGATAGTTTGAATAAAACATTTAAAGACTTTTAAAAACATCCACTTCAACACACTCTAGATATTAAGGAGATAGAATAAATGAATGTGGTAGAAGAATTGAAGATGCTCTAGTTCATGAAATGAATAAACAGCCACTAACTGTTAAGAAACTTCCAAAGGCGGGTTATCCTGATATCGAAATATCCCAGACAGATCACATTACATATTTGGAAATGAAAACATCCGCTGTCAAAGTAAAATCCGGATTTAGATATTTCTACTATACTAATTCAGGTAAAATTAAAGCAGTTGCAAGACATCTTCTTTTGGATATATCAGTTTCACAAGAAAGTAAAGGGTATTGGAAAACAGAAGATTGGGCATTAAGCGATCTTTCAAAATTAAACGTTCACCTAAAGAATGAGTTTAATACTAGCAAGAGTGATCTAATGGATGTGAATGCAAGAATAAATAGCATCAATATAAGGTTTTGAATTTGATGTACCATAGGAAGTCGTGTAAAGAAATAGATAATTAGTTTATAATCAAAACTCTAGAATCGACTACTATTAATGTCAAAGGAGGTTCTTCAATGACTGAAGAGGAAAAGATCTCAAAAGTAATATAAATATGGACTTGGAACGACTAGCTTTCATCTTCGACTCTCCATATTTAATACAACATTAGATGAGAAGTCTTGGCTTTTTACAACCAGTAAATGATTGGATTGAAGAATTTTTGTATGTGTTCTCTAGTCACTAGGAAGATAAAGGAGTGGCAGCAGATGCATAAGATTAGGAATTACAAATGTAAAGAAAAAGCAAAGGGAAAGAAAAAAAATTTGTTTATTTCCTTACATTTGTGATAGACATCATTTCGTCAAATTGATTATACATTTGCAATAGGCGTAAACCTTTTTCTGTTGTTCTAAACAGTTGTGTTTCATCTTCATATTCTAACACATCATTTTGTAA
>JBKOWU010000043.1:0-2562 GCA_046724555.1 Thermoproteota archaeon
CCTCAAGCCTTACCTTGCCTACCACAGAAAATGAGAATATTTTTGCTAGAAATTTAGAATTCCCACAAACATCTATTCTATGCTGGGCGTTTGAGAAAATCTACAATAGCGTATTTATTACTTCGGCACCATGCAATATCGTAGTTTTTTGATTTCTCGTACGCTACCAACAAATAACAAGGATATGATAAATATAAAGTGTGATATACTAAATGGCCAGAATTATATGTTCAAACTCTTACAAAAGATTCTCTGATTAATATTGTCTATATTCTTAACAAGGTAAACCATTGGGATACAGAACTAAATTCTGAAAAACCAAACAGCTGCATCTGATGATCGTTGTTTAGGCATCATACTGCTGCTCGGGGGCCCAGCCTGGTTAAGGTACGAGCCTCCCAAGCTCGGGATCGCGGTACAAATTCCTTGTAGACAAATGTACGAGCCATGTAGACAAAAAATGCTGGTTTGTATACGATTTACGGGCGAAAGCTGATTTATTTTAAACAAAACCTTATAATGGAATTTAACACCATTAAAAACCATTAGTTTATATGTTGTTTAGGTGTAATTACTGCTGTAATAATATGTCTAATACAAGAAAAGAACAACTACAAGATGACGGAGTAAGTACAGTAACACGGTCAACATCAACAACTAACACAGCAGCAACTAATGCATCTCAAGTACAGCAAGATCAACAGCATTCTGTTAATAGAGCATTAGATGAGACCAGAAACAACATTAGAAGAGCAACAGATGAAGCAAGAAAAGATATTCCACGTTATACTCAAGCTGCTAATGAATACCAGGAACAAACTATTCAAATAGCTAGAGAAATAGCTGATAACTTTCTAGAATCGCAAAAAGAGATTATCAACTCACTACAATCAGCATGGGTTCCAGCAGTGGAAAACGCATATGGTGCTTTTTGGAACTATTGGATGTCCCCTAGAAGGGTAACCGATGGATATGCAAGGGCTGTTAGTAGTGTCACAAATAGCACAGTCACTGCAGCAAGACTTGTAAACAACACTGTATTTTCAAACCTAGACGCATTCAAAACATCTATTCAGAACACAAGAGATAATCTAAAAGAATTCTCTAGAATAGGGGTTAATGCAGCAAGAATGTATGAGCAAACATCAAGAGATACAACTTTAAGAAATTCGGGGCAGCATTTCTATTCAAAATTATAAGAATTGAAATCTGAATCGAAAATCCTAGTATAGAATTCTTTACTTTCTCTTAGTACCCCTTCTTTTTATTGGGCTTTTTCGATGTTGCTTAATTTGATGAGTATGTTTCAGTCTGTTGATCCACCATTTCCTTCTCTTCTTGCATTCATAGTGCTCGTCTTCATGTTCTTTTGCTTCTTCTGTATGAATGGATCAACAGAACTCGAATGTAAGATGAGCAGTTCGAGGAGGCATTTTTGATATATACGTTCTGATAACAGTCATCTTATGAAGTTCTGGGACATGGTATAGGATGATGTTGTCGTCATCAGGAAATGAAAACCATGATAAGAGCACTAACCACGATAGCAAAGAGAGGCCCAAAGCAATAGAGGCTGCAGAGGAAAAAAAGAACAGCGTGAATCCGAACAACTTAATATAGATCCAGAACAAGTGTTAGAAGAAGAAGAAAATAGACAACCATATTCCGTAGAAGACAAATAGCCATACAGACATTAAGTCAAATGTATGAAAATATGTTAGATTATTATTTTCACAATTGCTCTTAAATGATATAGACTATACTTAAATCTCATGTCATCATTCTCTACTACTCCTAAAGAGCTTTGGTGCTTTGCTTGCAACTCTGTAAAGATGACTTGTCTTCATGACTGTTGTCCGGAGCATTGTAATATGTGCGATAGAATAAAATCTATAGTTATGAGAACAACTGGGCCATTATGATTTGATATCTTCTTTTCAATTGCACTAAAAATTAGTGCTTAGTTCGTAGACTCTATTCTACTGCTATCTGTTTAGCTAATCTAGTACAAAGTTGAAGATGCTTCTTTTCTTCCGCTAGAATTGCTTTTATTTTGGCTGAGAATTTTCTGTCTTTGACTAGCTTTGTTGTAATAGCACTTATAACTTCATAATGCGTTACTTCTCCTCCTTCTGCCAAGCAAAGAAATTCTATCGCTTCGGAAGAATCAGGGCTTTCACCAAGATATGTACTCATCATTTCAGAGGCTTTTTGAGCTGTTTCATTTGCTACTTTTTCTATATTAATAGAATCTAACTCTTGTGATGTCGATAGCATTAATTCCTCAAGATCTCTTTGATGATTGTTGGCTTGTTTTCTCATTTTCTCAAGTTTATCTTTCATCCCGCCTTTATCTAATAGTCCCTTTGAACCAAGCTCCTCTACTGCTTTTTGAGCAGCCATTTCCAAGCCAAGAGCTTCACCTATTTTCTCTTCAACCTTTTGTTTACTGTCATTAGTAGTCATCATAATGTTCTATACACTAGGATATTATATATAATACATTATCCAATTTACTCTACTTATTTCTTACAGGTGGTTTAAATATACGTGTATACGAAA
>JBKOWU010000299.1:0-4681 GCA_046724555.1 Thermoproteota archaeon
TAGAGATACTTCAGTTGAATTTATACCTAATTTATGAGCTAAATTTCTGGCAGCCTCAGATATGGTGGCAAGACTGATGTTGGCATTTTGACGCTGCTGTGATAACTGCGCAGCTGCACTGTGATTCATAATTGGTACAACGATCATACCGATAATGATTAGTGCAATTGCGATAGATGGTACTAGTAACAGTAGGCGGTGACTATATTTTTGCATTTCAATATCTTTTTTATCATAATTCATTTTTATATCTCCCCTCCCTTATTTCACTTTCCATATGGAGAAGAAAACACAGCTACTCCAACTTGATCGGAAGTCGCAGGTTTTGGATCAAGATCATTTTTGGGTTCAACTGTTACTGCAAGATCTGTATAGGTGTATGTATTAACCAAATTTGCTTTGTATCTTAATATTCCTTTTTCGTTAAATTCTCCTAAACTGAGAGGATAGCCGGAAGCGCCATAATTGCCATCAACTAACCAGGCTTCAAAGGTCTTTCCTTGGGGTGGTATAAAGGAAGTAGATAGATTAATAGCAGTTTGATGACCATCTGAAATAATATTAGCTAGGCCAACAGCCTGTCCTCCCCATCCTAGTATCACATATGTTTGAGCAGATTGTGCTGCATTTACACCTCTCTGAAGGAGAGAAAAAGCTGTAAAAACTCCAAGCACTATAATAAGTCCTATAATACTAATGTATATAGAAGCTCTCATTACGTTCATAATAAACGCACTTGATTTAAACTTTTTCATCAACACATCAGAAATCAATAATTCTTTTTTCATTATATTAACAGGATAAAAATATACATCTCCAAATTTAGACTTGCGTTCGTGCCTCCAGTATGCGTTAATTTTTTACTGTTTAGCTTACCCCCACAGGTCGTTCATGGCTGTTTTCCATACGCAATATTATTATCGGCGTTGTCAACAATGATGAACTTGGAGCACGCACAATATTACCATTTTTCATTAGGAGTTCGCAATTTAGTAATCCTATGTCATAAACTTTACCGCTATTCCCGAAGACAGTGATCATGTCTCCTATCTTAAATGGTCTGGTTAATGCTAAATACATTCCTGCTATCATATTTCCAAGCAGATTTTGTGAAGCAAAACCAACCACTAATCCAGATATAGTACCAATTGATGCAGCTATGGCGGCATTTTGGCTAAGATAGGATACTACAATGGCGGCAATTACAATAGCTCCAATAATCCTTGTAAGACTCCTTATCGATTTGGCTGTCTGACTTGATTGTTGCGCCGCTATTGCTAGCTTGAAAGCCGTATTAGATATTATTTCTATAACAAGATAACCTACAATGGCTACCTGTGCACTTTGGGAATAGATCAAATATTCGGGAGGAACGAGCAAAGCACTGATACTTAGTGTGATCGCAAGTATTGTTCCTAGAACAAGGATTTTCTTCAAAGTCGACCGTTTAGTATATTTCACACTTTGATTGTTGTCGTTTTTATCAAAATCAACATCTTTCCTGCTAAATTCAGTGTTATTCATTGATACGGAGATTCCTATATCTTAAAGTGCAGATTAAAATATACGTGTGTATATAAAATAGACTATAAAAATCTGCTACAAATAACCTCAGTAAAACCTGTTCCAAAACTATCTGTATTCTTTGATAGCGATTGTAGCGTAATGTGCTACAGTATATTCTTGTCGTTTACATTTGTTGCAGTCGTTGTAATAAAGCCAAAAAGTGTAGAATACCTTTATTGTCTACTAGCATGCGATGCTTTCCTGATCTTAACTTTAATATTGCCATAGAGTGTTCCTTATTTTGGCTCACCAGGTTATGCTAGATGGACTTCTGGTTATTTCGCTAGTGGACCTCCTATGTCGCTTCCGCTGCCATGGTAAAAATGGATAGAAGCTGTTACTGAAGAAACTACCAGACCTTATCATCCGTTTTGCTTGTAATACCTGATTGGTCATACTTAACCCATATAGTTTTATTATGCGCTGACTGCAAGAGTATCATCACAGGATTTCTGAATGAAATCTATTTGCCTTTCTAGTCCGTATGGTAAATACTTAAGTAATGCAGGGTAGGTTAGTTCCATATGACAGTCAGAGAATTATCGGATCACGATGATGTTCAAGACGTAATTGAGGAACTCAGAACCAACTACCCGCTCGTATCGGCTATTTTGGATAGAATCCCTGATATGGATATAGAGGAAGCAGGTACTGTTACATTGCTTGTTGATGGAGTCAGATGGTTGGGAAAAACGCATGCCCTTCGTCTTCTGAGCATGGAAGACAAGGCCATAAGTGATGCGATCATTCAATCCAAGATTAGTGAGATAAGGTCAAAATATCCACTTTTTGGAGGTATACTTGATAAAATACACCACATGAACCTCAAAGAAACCTTTACAGGATTACTTGTTTTGGATGCACTTGAACATATATTGAAGGCTCATCAAGTACAGATAGTTAGAGAAAGAGGTTTAGAGTAAACGACTAGACTAGGCTAAGTGACAATGCTCCGACTAACCAAGAGCTTTTGTTTGGAAAGTTATCTCTTTATGTTTTTAGAGCTATCAGAATGTTGTCAATTCTAAACTGTTCCTATGGTTAGTAATAACATTTTTTGGGACGGAATGATCTATCTATATCTATAAAAAATGGCACAAACAAAGATAAGCTCAGCTAAAATTTATGATCGTCAGCTCTTAACACAAAAAAGATGATCGGATGATCCAATAAATAAAAATAAGAACTTACCCTCCTTGCAGCATTTTCAAGCTTGCTTGATACTGTTCGGGTGTGATCTCACCTTTGGCTAGCCTAACTTGTAATAACTTTACAGGGTCTTCGGACTGCGGGGGTTGAGCTTGTTGTGGTGGCGGAGGTGGTGCTTGATATTGCACATCTGGTTCATCTTGTGCTGCACCCCATCGCCTTGAAGTTCTTCTCGCAGTTCGGCGGGCAACTCGTCTAGAAGTTCCAAAAAATGCCATCAAAATAAAACACATCCTAAGTTATAAAAATATTTCCTACGAATTAACCCATAAAAACCAAACTTTCTAATGCATGTCATCCATTTTAGATGGCATCAAAGAGTTAGGAGTGTCTAAAATGGTTTGCCTAGCTAGTTGGAGGTTCTAATCGATATGATGATTTAAGGTTCATGCTATCGCAAAGGCACCACCACCAAGATCAAGGCCGCAGTTGCTACAGAATTTAGGTTTGTTGTTATGATAAGCTATACCACACCTTGAGCACTTGCATAAGATCTTTGACTCTTCAAGTAAAGTACGTCGCAGACTTTTCATCATAATAATGAGATTATCAAAATCTTCTTGAGCCAAATTCTCTATTCCATCAATTTTGCTTTTTAAGGATGTCTTTGTCTCATAGCCTAATACATTGGATCGAAGAGCTTCAGTCTTTGACTTTAACCTTGACTCTGCTCGCTGCAATCTCCTACGTGCAAGCGTACTTACAAACAGCACAAAGATACCGATTCCCGATAACATCATCAATATTGCTATTATCCGTCCTGCTGCCGTAACCGGATAGTAATCACCATATCCTACAGTCGCTACTGTAACTACAGCCCACCAAAAGGCATCACCTAACGTGGTTATATTAGCACCATTATGTTCGTGTTCTACCAAATATACGGCGATACCCCCAAAAATTATGATCAGTGAAGTAAGAATTGCTAAAGTAATAGCACTCATGTTTGTTTTTGCTAATGTATAGAGGTGACTACTTGTCATAGGAAATACATTACTTATACCATATATAGATATATATATAATATATGAACAAAATACGCGTGGACTGAATTCTATAGCAGCTAATTATGTTCCTTTCAACTACTGCTGACTTCTCAAGATATCAGGAGCTAAATCTGCACCAATATAATATATTCATCAAAAATTAGCTGAAGATATCTTCCTTCTCAATGTATCAGCGTAACGATCTGATAGGAATTTTAGGAAGGCGAAGTTTTCATGAATAGAAACCATCTTGCTTGAGGTCTGAAGCTCCTTTACTAATCTACTAACAGGTCCTCTTGATGAATTCGTTCCACCCAATACAACCTTCCTAATTATATCAGGTCTAGATTTTTTTATTCTTTTGTATGGAACTTTGTCAACAGCAGCCATAACGAAGATATTGGGCATATCTTCCTGAACGTCATCCTCTATATCCTCCCAGTCATCTTGTATATCAAGCAGCGCTTGATTGTTATGAAGAACTAGAGCGACATTTTCATTAAAGCTTGGAAGCTTCGCGTCCAAAACCTTTGCATATACTAGTGAGGCATCTGATGATTTTGCTAGATTAAAATGTCTTATTTCGGTATAGGAGAAAGTATAATTTTTAAGTATACGACGTCTTATAATCTGTTCAAATTTCCAAAATGCCGAAAACTGTCCTAATAAATAATCTATAGAATAGATGAGATGTTGTATATCAAGTTCGGATCGTAGAAGTTCATTTACTGATTTATGCACTTGTTTTGCGAGCAAAGCGTATCTTGTATTACCAGTCTCATAGAATCTATCTGAGAGAAGAATGTATCTAGTTAACGACCTTACTATCCTATATACCCATAATGACTCGGCTATATTTTTTGTATCGAAATAGGCAGCTATAAAGTAGGTAGGATCCTGTGCATTTTCATCAATGCCTG
>JBKOWU010000373.1:0-5071 GCA_046724555.1 Thermoproteota archaeon
TGATCTATTACTTTGGAATCGTTAATTGCGACGTATTCGCCTTTGTATTTTGTATGTAAGTCATTGTAATGATCTCTAAACCATTGAAAGTTCTTGTTAAATTTGTCTAGTTTGTCAATATATTCTTGTTGCTGATGATGATAAACTATAGCCAATTAATTAATTAATTCATCCTCTTGTTATTATTTGTGATTAATATGATATGCTCTATACACTTACTTTATCTAGCGTCCTCAGGAATGCGATACGGTGCATTCCTATTATCTATATTTTGGGTATGCGAATATCCTATTAAGAAAAATGGAAAAGGTTCCAAGGAACAGTGGTAGGAATCCTGCAATACCATCATCTTCAATACTATCAATAATTGCCGGATCGTTGATAATTATAGGCGGCTTCTTAATACCTCTGACTATGATGCTAGGTATGTCAGGCCATTATGATATGAAGATGTCTAGATTTGGCACTGGTGTAATGACAAGAGGCTCTTGTGGAATTATTAGAGGCGGGTGTGGAATGATGATGATTCCTTTACAGCCCCTAACGTGGTGGACTGCAACGGCAGTTATTCCTGTCATCTCAATAGTCACTGGTGTAATTCTGATAATTGGTGGATATTCAATTTATAAAAGTCCAGAAAGTGAAGATAAGTGGGGAATACCAATACTGTTCACATCTATAGTTAGCTTATTTGGCATGGGTGGTTTCTTAATTGGTTCTATACTTGGAATAATCGGTGGAATAACGGCTTTGACAAGGAGGTAATAAAAGAAAGAATAATGACTGAAAACATAACGACCCAAAGTTATTGTGAGAGGTATGCCGAATTGATATAGATCGCACTCCAATCGAAGAAGATTTGGTAAGCTATTTTGCTCTGAACATTTCTTTGTTTTTTGATATTAACTACTGCTACTATCTTCATAGCGATAAAACTTCAAAGCTAATCTAAAGGCATCAAATATGTCATTATACGAAGTGGATTCTTTATCTAATGTTCCATCATCATCTACAGCAGTCCTAAGCGAGGTAATTAGCTTCTCAAATTAGTTGATTACCCAACTTGCTGTCATATAAAATGACCTCATTTTTTACAGTAGCTTTGTAAACGATTCAAGTAATAAGACCAACCTTCATCATGCTTGAACAATTTACCTGGTTCAAATCCAGTATGCAGCAATTTTACTCGTGTCTTATTATCTGCGATTCCTTCTAGTTCCCATGTTACAACTGTTTCTGGAAAGTCAGGGATAGTAGGCTGGTGCCATGTATAAGATACTTTCTTGTTTGGAATAAATTCAATAATAGTTCCTTCAGGAATACACTCAAGTTCTCCATCTTTAAGCTCTTTATCTTTGTAAAAGCTGAACTTCACTTTTCCGCCTAATTTTGGTTCTAGAACTGCGTGGTCTGGAAACCAATTTGTTAACTCCTTTGGATCAGTAATAGCTTTGAAAACAACTTCAGGTGAAGCATCTATGACTACATTTTTTTCTATTACGATTTCCTCCGTTTGATGTTTGTCTTTTGATGACATCAATCCATTAGAGGAAAGTGCTATATTTAAATATTTAAATACTTGTTTAATTATATAATCATGTCATGGGTTCACCATGGAAAGCTTTGTCAGATGATAGTCGAAGGGGAATTCTGCTATTATTAAAAAACAGGGAAATGACTCCTACCAAAATAGCTGAACACTTTAATTTTACACTGCCTGCGTTATCGTCCCATTTACGTGTATTAAAAGATGCAGATTTAATAACTGAAATTAAAAGAGGACAAAATAGATTCTATTCATTAAATAAGAAGACTACATCAGAGCTAGTACGATTCTTCGATGATATGTATGATTACAATTTGAACTCTTTGAAGGAATACGTTGAGAACAAACAGAGTAAGAGGAAATAATGACTGGACCTTTAGGTGATCACAAAGTTGTTTCTAAGAATGAATGGCTCAAAGCTCGAAGGATGCTACTCAACAAGGAAAAAGAGTTTACAGTTTTGCGTGACCAGCTTAGCCAAGAACTACGCAACCTTCCTTGGGTAGCAGTCGATAAAGAGTACGTCTTTGAGGGACCTAATGGAAAAGAAACTCTATCAGAGCTTTTTGATGGAAAAAGTCAATTAATAGTCTATCACTTCATGTTTGATCCCAGCTGGGATGCAGGGTGTCCGAGCTGCTCCTTTTGGGCTGACAATTTTAATGGAATAATTATGCATTTAAACCAAAGAGATGTTACAATGGTTGCTGTCTCCAAGGCTCCTTATAATAAATTGGCTCAATATGAGAAGAGGATGGGCTGGAATTTTAAATGGGTTTCTTCATATGATACAGATTTCAATTTCGACTACAACGTATCATTCAGACCAGAAGAGGTCGCGAAAAAGGAAGGCATGTATAACTTCACTATACAAGATCCTCTTAC
Organism: Thermoproteota archaeon; assembly: GCA_046724555.1. Taxonomy (GTDB): domain Archaea; phylum Thermoproteota; class Nitrososphaeria; order Nitrososphaerales; family Nitrososphaeraceae; genus JAFAQB01. Next base: position 2,432 of record JBKOWU010000373.1, read on the forward strand.
TACACAACGAGAGGGGGTTAGCGTTTTTTACAAAGACCCTGCAGGTCACAGATTCCACACCTATTCAGCTTATGCACGTGGCATAGATATGCTGAATGTGGCATATCACTATCTCGACCTAGTTCCCAAGGGACGAGACGAAGCTAATAACGAATTTCGTCAATTTTGGGTACGCAGACATGATGAATATGGCAAGCAAGCTTAAAGGTATGTCAACTCTTTGACAATATACATCTTAGGCTATACAATGAGCAGATACAAAGCAAGGTAGAGGGGATAGAAGAATGCTTCTGATTATACTATTTACGGACAAGGTATTTTTTGCAACAAATTGCAGCAATGAAAGCATTTAACACCTAAAATGAGAAGCACTATATCATGTAGAAGAATTCATCTTTAATTATTTCATCACCTATGAATCTGCCACAAGTCAATGACTCGAAAACCTGTTTAATATTTTCAAACACTATTCAATTTTGTTTAATCTTAGACAAAACATCCATCTAGTCATTAGCAAGTTACTCGCCTGCTAGTCAGTAACAACTGTATGGATGGCAAAATAATCTAGGTGATCTTTATCTTCATCATAATCTGGTTCATTTGATTCCTCTTGATCGTCTTTACCACTAGCTGATTTTAACTTCTGATTGTCTCTGGAATTTAATACAAACCTAATAGCATCATCTACCACAGTAGCATTAGTAAGTAAATCTAATTTCATTGAATAACAATCTTTAGCTAATGATAATGCCTGTATCTTTTCTCTTTTATCTTCCGTATTAGCTGCTGTATTCCATGCTTCTTTTGTAATTGCATTTAATCCAACAAGACATTTTTCATATTCTTCTGGCAGCCGCTCATCAATGTACTTTTTGATATTTTCTTTTGCACACTTGCTTAGATATTGTATATCTCTTGTAATAGTAGGCCTGCTTATCTGCAATATCTTGGATATCTCTGATTGGTTATAGCCCTGGCTTGCCAGCTCCTGGACTTTGCTTCTACGCCACTCTATGCTACTATCTTTATTTTGGTTCATCTTGACGCTCGTTGGGTTCATTTTTCACAAAGGAAAAAATCTCATGGTTCATTTTCACGCATGATATATTTTGTGAAAGTTAGCTTTATGCGTTTTCGATATCTGGTTGATGCTAACTAGAGAGAATATAATCGTGTAGGAAACTTTCTCTTAACCTTAATACATTGCATTGTATCTCATCCATATGATCTATGTTATGCCCTGCATGTAAAAAAGGTGAGATGGAAGAAAAATCTATACTCACAGGTACCTTGGATTCCAATTTAGATATTAGGACAGAACTTATATGCAATGTCTGCAAGCAAAGATTAGTACAAACATCGCATGCAAGAGAATATGAACCTGTTAGCGATAATACAGATGTTAAAAAGACATAGATACGCCTATGATTTGTCTTACTGAAACATCAGAATGTGTCTAAAGACCATATTCATGACAACGGGTACGTCCTACATCGGTTAATCTAATGTTTTGTTCGTTATCTAAAAACTCAAGTGGCTCGTTACCAGTATTTTCCAATATATATTCTCTTAGAACTTTCTTAACATATTCTATTTCGAATATGCGCAAATGTATTTGCCGTATATCTTCTACACGAAAAACGATCGGATCCCCTCTACTATCAATACTGAGACCTTTATTATTCTCATCGTCTCTCCTACAAAGTTCTTCCATGAAATTTTCGGTTATCATTTTTTTGTCTAGCTCTGGATTATCTGTGCTAGTCGTCATAAATCGAATTATACGGACACGCTAAACATAAAGCTAACTGGTATGCCAAAGAAATCAAAAACACCAAAAATACATACGGTAAAATCAAGAAAGAGACATAATATAACTAAGTATAGAGATGGTAACGTTATTAGTTTATAGCTAGTCAGACATAGGTAACGCATTAAATGAGTCATTTGAACTTCCATCTTTAGAAGAGATCGAACAAATGGAACGACAATGATCGCAAGCCATTGAAGCTCTAGAGATATCAGACCATTCTGTCAGATGTCAACGATGCCATATGGCTGTATCTATTGTTGGCAAACTCAATAGACCTTGTAATGATAGGGCTGTCATATTGCAGAGAAGGATAAAGTGGATTGAAAATTGATTTTAAAAGATCTTTGGGAGCCATTGATGTTGTTAACATCTGGTTCTATATCTTGGCCACACACTTAATCTCAATCATAAGCTCAGGGAATGCAAGACGCTGAATCTGTACTATGGTGCTTGCAACTACAGGGATACCAAAAAATACTTCATTTCTGCATTTGACTGCGGCTGCAAAGGCGCTGTTCATATCAGTTACAAAAAGTGTCTCATCAACTATATTATCCATAGTTGCTCCATATTGTGCGAGCACCTTCCTTATGTTGGCATATGCTTGACGCATTTGAGCCTCCATATCTCCTTTGCCAACTACATTGCCATTATCGTCATGGCTCACCTGACCTGATACATATATTGTGTCTCCAACTTTTACTGCCTGGGAATAACCATATTCTTTCTCCCAGGGCATGCCAAGGCTCATTGTCTCCTTATTGATGCTCAAAATAACATCACTCCTCTTGTGTGCTGATTGCAAAAACTTCTTTAAATGTTTACAA